>JAFKLU010000372.1 GCA_017304105.1 Sphingomonadales bacterium | reverse complement strand
GCCGGGCTCGATCATCGCGAGGAGACAGGGGCCGTCACCCATGGCGGCGTCAATCCCAATGCCTATGCCGGCGCCTTCGGGCTCGATTATGCCGGCAAGATCAAGGTCACCGAGGGCTTCCTCGAAACCAACGTCCCGCTGCTGAAGGAGGGGCCGCTCGGCGACTTTCTGGAGCTTAATGGGGCGCTGCGCTACACGCGCAACAGGAGCAGGGACACGCTGACCGGGCAGGCGCGCACTACCGAAGCGATGAGCTGGAAGCTGGGCGCAATCTACGATCTGACCGCCGGCCTGCGCCTGCGCGCAACCCAATCGCGCGACATCCGCGCGGCGGGCTTTCGCGAGCTCTTCCAGAAGACCGCGCCGACCGATGAGGGGACCGTCCAGGGGCGCGTGAACAACCCCAACATCGAAGGGCCGAACAAGGCCGACAATACGCCGATTTTCAGCGGCGGGAATTTCGGCCTCACGGCGGAGAAGGCGGATACCACGACAATCGGCGCCGTGCTCACGCCGGGGCTGCTGCCGGGTCTGCGCGTGTCGCTCGACTGGTATCGCATCAAGGTGCGCGACGCGATCGCGAACCTGAACGGGCAGCGCGTCACGGATCTCTGTATCGGCTATGACGTGCTGTGCGAGCGGATCAGCTTTGCCTCGCCGAGCGACATCGTGCGGATCGACGCGGGCCAGGCCAATGTCGGCCGCATCCAGATCGCCGGTTTCGACTTCGAAGCTTCTTATCGGCTGCCACTCACGGAGTTCGCCGGAGCCGCCGACGGCGCTCTGCACTTCCGCTTCCTGCTCAATCACCAATATGATTTCTCGGTGAAACAAAGCGAGGGCATCCCCACCATCAACTATGCGGGACAGTCGGGCCCGGCGGTGGAAGGCGGGGATTTCTATCCGGCCCCCCAATGGCTGTGGAATGCGCTGATCGCCTACGAGACCGATCGTTTCAACGCCACGGTGACGCTCCGCCATGTCGGCAAGGGCAAGCTCAATGTGGAATGGATCGGCCCTGACGAGCCCGGTTATGCGCCCACGCTGGCCAACAGCGTCAATCTCAACAGAGTTCCTTCGCGGACCTATGTGAACCTCGCCCTGTCCTACAGGCTCCCCTTGGGCGCCGAGTTGTTCGGCTCGATCGAGAACCTGTTCGACACCCGCCCGCCAATGGCGCCCGGCGGCACGACGACCTTGCTCGTCTCGGCTTATCCGACCAATCCGGTGTTTTTCGACACGTTCGGGATGCGCTGGAAAGCGGGGCTGCGTCTCGAATTTTGAGCGGCCCGGCCTGTCTGGGCGAGTGTCCGGGCCGTCGTTCCTGGGTTACCGCGCTTGCGGGACTGACGCAGAAAGAGCCGGACTGCCCGTTTCGTCGTCGCCTCCGACCCGGCTGTTTCTGAATTGAAGCGATGATAGCCATTGGCGGCGCTCGCCTAGGCTTTCGCTGGTCCTCTTCCACCAGGCACGAAGATTCGCTCGGGGGTATCGAAGAACAGGGTCTTCTGCTGTTTGAGCGTAAGCCGCTTGGCGCTTTCCAGCGCGAGGTGGACGAACTCCTGCATCGTGCCTTCGGAATTGCCGACGTCGCTGCCCCACATCATTCGCTCGGGGCCGAAGGTGCGGGCTGAATATTCGAGGAAAGCATCGCGCGGAACCTTGCCTTCGGTCAGCTGTTCGATGAGGAGCTGGGTATATTTGAAATAGACGTTCTTGTGCTCGATGAGCGCCAGATGCTCCGGGTAGAAGCCGTAGGTCGGCGTAAGCGTGGGCACGGGAAAGCCCATATGATCCAGCACGATGATGACATTGGGATAGCGCACCGCAAGATCCGCGATCTGCTTCATGACGCCCCGGCGATCCTCCACCTTGCGGCTGTGCGGCATGAGCACGACGACGAGCCCGAGCCGGTTGGCTGCGTCCCACACCGGCGCGGAGGGCGCTGTCAGGAAGTTGTGCGTGCCGTCCGGCATGTTCGGCATGCCGCGAAAGCGCACGCCGCTGATCCTGTCCTGCCTGGCCATCCGCTCCAGCGTCGCGGGGGTGTCCGGCGCCACTGGATCGAGGATGACGACCGGGACGATGCGCCGGGGATGCTGCCTGGAGATATCGAGCAGGTAGCGATTGTCGTTCGAATAGGCACTGCCATATTGCACGCCGCAGCCCTTCGCGACGCCCGTCGCGTCCCATTCCCTGAAGATGACCTCCGGGGTCTGGGGGTGCGCTTTGGCCTTGGCGATCAGCGCCTCGGCGCCGTAGCGGGCGGTGCTGCCGTCGATCGGATATTTATCGAAGTCGTTCGTGTAGAAATGCGCGTGCGTGTCGTAGAGCTTGAAGGGCGGCTTGCGATGTTGGGCGAATACGGCCTCGGGCAGCGCCGAGGCGGCGGCCGCGCCAAGGGCGCTGACAAGAAAAGTACGACGTCGCAGCATGTTATCCTCCCTCATTTTCATTGATCAGGAACGTCGAGCGGCGCTTCAATCGATCGAGAAGATGCTGCTCTGAATGTGGCGGACGCCGCCATTCTGCTGGATCGGATCGTCCTTGCTGTTGAACCAGTAGATGGTGCCGATCCGGCCGTCGTCGGTCAGCCAGGCATTGGGATAGCCAAGGTCCCAGCTCCCGCCATCGTCGCGCAGGATCAGCTCTGGACCCCAGGTGGCGCCGTCATCCTCGCTCACCTTGACGCGGATGCCGGCGGGCATCAGCCGGTAGCCATAGACGGCGACGATGCGGCCGTCCGGCATCACCACCAGGCTGGCAGGCGCGCCGAACTCGGTGATGCGCGAAAGATAGGCCCAGCTTACACCGCCATCGTCGCTCTTGTAGACCTCCGTCCACATGACGCCCATCGGGTCGCGCTGGCAACGCAGGGTGCAGAGGATGCGCCCGCTCGGCAGCGTCCAGGCTCGCGGATAGAACCAGCGGTGGCTGCCGAAGCGCAAGGTGGTCGAGCGATCGCCGCTGTCCGCCGCGCCCTTGGGATCTTGCAGCTCGGTGATCATCGAGAGGAAATGGAAGTCGGTGCCGCCGGGCGGGAGGGCGTAAACCAGCGGATGCCGGTTCCAGCCGTCCGGGCCGGATTCCATGAGCCAGAGCATCGCCATGCCGTCCGGTCGCACGAGGAAGCTGTTCATGCCCGAATGGTTGGGCAGGCCGTCCAGCGGAACGAGGAAGGTCGGGCTCCAGCTCCGCCCCCGATCGCGCGAGACGCGCAGGGTGGTCTGGGATTTCGCTGACCCGAACCCGCCATTAGCGGCGTTGGAGACGAGGATGTTCGGATCGAGATAATTGATCGGCCCAAGGTCGGCGAGGCTCTTCGCTGTGGCCCAGCCCTTGTCCATATTGTTCATGATGTTGACTTCGGGCTTCGACCAGCTGCGCCCATGGTCCTTGGAGCGGAAGGTGAGGGTGCGGCCGAGATGGCGCGGGATCTTGTCCTGATCGGCGGAATCAGGCGTCGAATAGTCGCTCGGCACGGAGAAGACGGACTGGATCAGTTCGCCATCCTGCATGTCCCAGAAGCCGATGACATAGGTCCAGCCGGTATACCATTTATCGTCCTTGAAGACGATCTGATGCCGGGCGTTGGTGATTTTGCGCGGCGGGGCATAGCGCTTGACGCTGCCCGGCGCCGCGGCCGCCTGTGCCATGCCCGGCAGCAGCAGGGCGCCGAATGCCGATCCGCCGACAAGCGCGCCCCGGCGCGTGAGGCTGGTGCCGGGTTCGTCGGCAGGTCGCTCTTCGGACATTGTTCGGCCCCTCCCTGTTTGATTTCCTGGCAAGGCCTATTGGCAAAAGGCGAAATGGGTCAAACGACTGGTCGGCGCTTTCCGCAGGCCGAAAAATCCGCTCTGCCCGCGCCAAGCATCGGTCCCCGACGGCGTGATCAATCGATCGGGAAGATGCTGCGGCAGATGTGCCGGACGCCGCCGTTCACCTGCACGGGGTCGTCCTTGCTGTTGAAATAATAGAGCACGCCCACCCTTCCGTCGTCGGTCGCCCAGGCGTTGGGATAGCCGACATCCCAGCTTCCGCCGTCATCGCGCACGATGAGTTCTGGCCCCCAGCTCGCGCCGCCATCTTCGCTGACGGTCGCCCGGATGCCCGATGGCATGAGGCGATAGCCATAGACCATGACCAGCCGTCCGTCCTTGAGCTGCACGAGGCTGCCGGGCGCGCCAAAATCGTTGACGCGCGACAGGAAGCCCCAGCTCCGCCCGCCATCGTCGCTATAGTATAGCTCCGTCCACATGATGCCGCGCGGATCGCGCTGTGCGCGCAGCACGCAGAGCATGCGGCCGTTGGGCAGCATATGACCGCGCGGGTAGAACCAGCGATGGCCCGCGAAACGCAATGTCCCCGTCCAGTCGCCGTCCGCTTCGCCTCTGGGATCGCCCTTGGGGGTGATGAAAGAGAGGAAGTGGAAATCGGTGCCGCCCGGCGGCAGTGCATAGACGAGCGGGTGGCGGTTGAAGCCGTCCTTGTCGACGGTCATCATGAAGAGGAGCACCGTCCCGTCCGGGCGGACGAGCACGGACTCGCGGCCGGCGAGGGCGTTCAGGCCATCCAGAGGCAGATCGAAGACGGGGCTCCATGTATGCCCCCGGTCGCGAGAGACGCGAACGAAGGAGCGCGCCTGCGGCGAGGCGAAGGTGCCGCGCGTATTATTCTCCACCAGAGTGTCGCGCTCGCGATAGTCGATGGGGCCGAGATCGGTCAGGGCCTTCGCGTTCGCGGTTCCCCTGGCGATCCGCTCATAGGCGTTGACGGTAGGCCGGGCGCCGTCCCAGGTGCGGCCCCAGTCCCTTGAGCGTACCGTGACCATCTTCGCCTCGCCGCCGCGCCCGACGTTGTCATGACTGATTGCATCGGCATCGCGGTAATTGGTCGTGATCGCAGTGAAATTCTGCAGCAGTTCGCCGTCGCCCATGTCCCAGAAGCCCATGGTGTGCGGCCAGCTGCAGAATTCATCCTCGCGCCTATAGACGATCTGATGATCGACATTCGCAAGGCGACGCGGGGGCGCCAAACGCCGGGAGAGCGCGGCGGCGGCGGAGCGGGGAAGCAGCAGGGCGCCCGCCATCGAGGCCCCGAGCAGAGCGGTCCGCCGGTCGAAGGGGAGGGGGCCTGGCCGGTCCATCATTAATCGACCGAGAAGATGCTGCGGCAGATATGCCGCACGCCGCCATTGACCTGGACCTTGTCGTTCTTGCTGTTGAAATAATAAGCAGTGCCGATCCGGCCGTCGTCCATCTCCCAGGCATTGGGATAGCCCAGATCCCAGCTGCCACCATCATCGCGCACGATGAGTTCGGGGCCCCAGGTCGCGCCGCCATCCTCGCTGACGGTCGCCCGGATGCCCGATGGCATGAGGCGATAGCCATAGACCATGACCAGCCGGCCGTCCTTCTTGACGACCAGACTGCCGGGCGAACCGAAGTCATTGACGCGCGATAGGAAATCCCAGGTGCGGCCGCCATCGTCACTGTAATAGAGTTCAGTCCACATGACGCCCATCGGATCGCGCTGGCAACGCAGCACGCAGACGATCCGTCCGCTGGGCAATATGTGGCCGCGTGGATAGAACCAGCGATGCCCGCCGAACCGCATTGAGCCGGGGCGTGAGAGTTCCCTGGCATAGTCGCCGTCCGCATCGCCCCTGGGGTCGCGCAGCGGCGTCACCATGGCGAGGAAGTGGAAGTCGGTGCCGCGCGGCGGCAGCGCATAGACCAGAGGGTGGCGGTAGGCGCCCGTCTTGTCGATATCGATGAGGAAGAGCAGCACCGTGCCATCCGGGCGCACCGTCGCGGAATTGATTGCCGAGAGCGAGGTGAGGCCGTCGAGCGGGATGGGGAGGTCGGGGCTCCATGTCCGGCCGCGATCGCGCGAGATGCGCACGATCGTGCGCGCGTCCGGGGTGCCGAAGCCGGGGCTGGCGCTGGCCACGATCACATCGCGGTCCAGATAGTCGATCGGGCCGAGGTCGGAGAGCGCTTTGGCATTCTCCGTGCCGCGCGCGCGATTGCGGTACATGGCATCGACCGGCGCGGACCAGGTGCGGCCCCAGTCCTTCGAGCGGACGGTCAGCAGCCGTTCCTTGCTACGGTCGAGCCCCGTCTGCGTATCGTGGCTGATCGCGGCGGGGCTGGCATAATCGGTCGGCACCGTCCCGAAGGACTGGAGCAGCTCGCCGTCGCCGAAATTCCAGTAGCCGCGCACATGCGCCCACCCCGAGAATTCATTCTCGCGGCGATAGATGATGCCATGCTCGACATTGGGGATCTGCCGGGGCGCGGCGTAGCGCCTGATGAGCGCTGGCCCGGCGGCCTGCGCGGCGCCCGGCAGCAGGAGGGCGCCCAGCGCGGAGCCGCCCACCAGCGCGGTTCTGCGAGTGATGATCGTCCCGGCTTCGAGCCCGGTTTGCTGCTCGGACATACTGGCGTCTCCTTCGCCTCCTGCGAGCGCGCGGCATCGCGGGATGATTGGGCCTTGCGGCCGGTTCGACTGAGAAAAAGAAGCCGCCGCATGTCGAGGGAGAGAATGTTTCGACATGCGGCGGCCATCGCTTCCGTCGGCCGTCAGAAGCGCTTCTTGACGCTTGCATACCATTCGCGCGGCGCGTTCGGCTGGCCCAGATTCTGTGCGTCGCCATTCACGATGCGCAGGAACTTGTTCAGATAATAGAATTTGTTGAACAGGTTCGTCGCGCCGACTGCGAGTTCGAAATCGTGCTCGTCATTCTTGTAGGTGATGCGAGCGTTGACCAGCGCGCGGGCCGGCTCGTCATATTGCGGGAGGTTGCCATTGTAGGCGATCTTGCCCGAATAGAACCAGTCGAGCCGCGGCGTGACCGATCCGCCGAGCATGTCGGCGAGGATCCGGTATTCGAGGCCTGCGCTCGCGGTCCACTTGGGGACGATCGTCTGGCGCGTCACGCCCGCCGACTCGAAGGAGGTATAACCTACCGATCCGGTGAAGAGCAGATTGTCGATCGGCTCGGCTTCGACCTCGGCCTCGAAGCCTTTGATCTTGCCGTCCGACACGGGGTAGGAATAGGTGCGCGACACGCAGGCCACGCCCACGCCCTTGTCCGGCGTGGTGGCGAGGTTCTGCGGGCCGTCCGTTGTCGCGTTATAGGGGCGGCAGGTGGTGAAGGCAGTGGCCTTGTCCGTGCCCACGGGGCCACCCGGAACCACGGTCTGCGTGCCCGCCACGAGGCCGGTAAGCGTGCTGTTCCACTGTCCTTCCTGACCGGCATAGCCGGCCGCGCGCTCGGTGAACGTCATGTAGAAGGCCGCCGCGTTGATCTTCAGCCTGCGGTTGAACAGCTCGGTCTTGAGGCCGATCTCATAGCTGATCAGTGCGTCGCCCGGTGTCTGGCCCTCCTGGCCCGGCTGCGATGGGCGCACGTTGAAGCTCGGCAGGCGATAGCCCGAACCGGCGGAGGCATAGACCATCACGTCATCGTTGATCTTGTAATCGGCGCCCGCCTTCCAGTCCCAGCGCTTGGTGCCGATGTTGACCTGAAACGCCGTCGTCGGGTTCTGCGCAACAAATGTGGATTGTCCGGGCGGGGTGCCATCGCCCACGCTGTTGAAGTCCACGAACTTCTTGTCGTCCGAATAGCGGAGGCCGCCCGTCACGTTGAGGCCATCCATCGGGTGGAAGACGATGTTGGTGTAGCTCGCCCAGGCGGTCGGCGCGTATGTGTCGACCTGATAGCGCTGCGTGCCCGCGCGCACGCCCTGCGGCTGGCCCAGATGCAGCGCGCTGCCGTCATAATAGAACAGGCCCGCCACCACGTCCGCGAAACCGAACTGGCCGGTGAGGCGCGCCTCGCCCGTCCAGTGGCTCTCGTCATAGGAATGATAGATGAGCGAATCCTGGAACGGCGTGCCGTCCGATGCGGCGCCGAACCACATGTTCATCTTACGCCAGCCGAGGATGGCGGTGAAATCCACCTGATCGGTCAGGCCGACGACGACCTTACCCTGAACGCCGCGGTTACGCACCAGCGTGTTGAGGCCATAGCATTTGCCGCCGCGGTAGATGGAGCCGTTATAATAGGTGTTCCCCGGGATCAGCGTTCCCGCCGGGAAGGGGTCGCACATATTGTCGTAGGTCTTGTAAGGGTCGCCCGTCTCGAACCGCTGATCCCAGCGGAACGGCGTCGATGAACCGGCGATGTTGAACTGGTCGGTGACGGTGGTGAAATTCTTAGCCGCGCGCGGCCCGTAGGTCAGCGCGTAGTTATACTCGAAGACATATTCAGCCGGGTTCTCGTCCTGCTGATCGGCATAATCGCCGCTCAGCGTCACCTCGATATTGTCGAGCGGCTTCCAGTAAAGCGAGCCACGGATCGCCTTGGTGTCCTCGCCGCCCAGATGGTCGATTACGCAGCTGCTTGGCTTCGCACCGGCTGCCCATGAGGTTGCGGGGGTCTGGAACGGGAACTTGCCCGCCAGTTCCGGCGTACCGTTCGCATACATCTGGCAGCTGAAGTCGAGCACATCCTGATAGCCGATGCGCTTCTTGGCGACCATGGAGGCGCCGATTGCGAGCGTGTCCGTTAGCGGCACGGTGAAGCCGGCGCGCACGTCGCGCCGCTGATAGGCGCCGACGGTGATGTCGACATAGGCGCTGGCTTCGCGCAGGCTCGGCTTCTTGCTGACCATGTTAATCGCGCCGGCGATCGAGTTACGGCCGAACAGCGTGCCCTGCGGGCCGCGCAGGACCTCGACATGATCGAGATCGATCAGATCGAACTGCGAGCCGAACAGGAACGGATAATAGATGTCGTCGATATAATAAGCGACGGCGGGCTCACCCGAGAATTGCGGGTCGCCCTGGCCGATGCCGCGCAGATAGACGGTGACGGCAGGGCCATAGACGCCCTCCGCCTTGCGGAAACTGGCGTTGGGCACGACGTTGCCAAGGTCGGCCGTGGTCGTGAGGCCGCGCGTCTGCAGCGTCTCGGAGGTGACGGCCGTGATGGCGATCGGCGTGTCCTGGACATTGGTCGCGACCTTGGTCGCGGTGATGACGATGTCCTGGATCCTGCCCTGATTGTCGGCGGAGGCGTCCTGCTCCGCGTCCGCCTGCTGGGCCTGCGCGGCGCTCGCCGTGCCGAGTGCGAGCAGCAGTGCCAGTGCAGACAGGCTGGGCGCCCGGCCCAGGCCGGAGCGGCGTTGTTTGCCCTCGCCGACACCGGCATGAATTCGATCAGTTTTCATCGTGCATCCTCCCTTTGACATGGTCGCTCCCGATACCCCCTGGGAAAGCGATCCCTCCTCGAGCGCGGCGCGGGCCCCGGAGACGCGGCTTCTTTCCTCGGCCGAACCTCCTCTGCGGGCGCCCGGACTTCCTTGATTTCAGCGGCCGGCCCTTGAATTGACATTCACGTCGCCCTGCTTGCGAGCGCTCGGAAATGGAGCGCCGCCTACCCCCAAAAAGGCAGCGGCCATTCCTGCTCCCCGATCCGCCGCCCGCCGCGACGGGCTCCTTCTTGTGGAGGACGGGGCTATGGAAAAGTCCGGAGTTGCAGCTTTCCGG
>JAFKLU010000371.1 GCA_017304105.1 Sphingomonadales bacterium | reverse complement strand
GGCGACGGGAGCCGCGGGAGGCGTGAGTTCCGGACGCGCCGCCGCCGGAGCTGGCGTGGTGGCCGCATGGCCCGTTTCCGCGCGCGCGGTTTCGCGCGACGGGCGGTTGTCGCTGGCCCGGCTCCGCCGATCGCGCCGGTTGTTCTGGTTGCTTGTCGCCACCTGCACATCCCGCTCTTTAACGGGAGCCGGCGCGGCGAGCTTCAGCATGTCGGTCGGGAACTCGCCATAATAAGCGGCCGCCGCCTTCTGCTCGCTCGCCAGCAGGGGCAGGCGCTGCATATAAGGATCGAGCGCGTCGGCCAGCCCCTTCGGCATGACGGATTGCGTCACCTTGCGGGCCTCGTCGATCCGACCGTTCATCGCATAGACGAAGGCGCGCATCCGCCACGCCTCGCGATCTCCGCCGGCGAGCGCCGATTCGAGCTGCCGGTCGGCATCGGTCACCTTGCCGGAGATGCCGAGAGACACCGCATAGCGCAGCCGCGCAACGTCGTCGGAAGGATTGGCCCGCAGCGCCGCCTGATAGTCCCGCTGCGCCTTTTCCTGCTGGCCAGTGAGGTCATAGGCGAGGCCCCGGTCGGCGAGATGCCCCTGCGCCTGCTCGCCGAGCGCGGCGGCGGCATCGAAATTGGAGGCCGCCGCGCTGGGCTGCTTCAGCGCGATTTGCACGACCGCGAGGCCGAGCTTGGCCTTGCCAAGCTGCGGATTGACCATGTTCGCCCGCGCGAAAAAGCCATTGGCGGCCTGAATGTCGCCAAGATCGAGCGCGGCCTGCCCCGCGCCCAGCAGGGCGGTCACGTCCTGCGGATTGCGCGAGAGCAAGGCCAGATTGCGGTTGAGCGAGTCGACCGCCGCAGCCGAAGGCGTCGCCTGCACCACCTCACCCACCTGGGCGAATGCGGGCGACGCGACAGCCAGCGCCAAAGCGGCCAGCGAGGGGGCCGGGATCCAGCGCGTCAGTATCACAGTCAAGCACCCTTCAGGGCGGACGGGCGCCGGAGTTGCGCCCGCTGCCCGGATTTATTGATTATTCTGCCGGTTGAGGAAACGCGGCACTTCGAAATCGGTGCGGTCATTGTCGCCATTGTCATCATCGGAGCGGGACTGGCCGCGAGCAAGCTGCGACATGCGCTCGAACAGCGTCCCACCGACCACCTTGGGCGGCTCGGGCGCAACCGGCGTCGGCGGCTGCAGCACGGGCGCCGGCTCGTCGACGGAATTGTCGAGCACCAGCTCGTCCTCGCCGGTGATGTCGTCGAACTTGCTCGTCGCGAAGCGCGGCGCGCTCGGCTCGGGCTCAGCCGGGATGTAGCGTGCGGGCGCTGCTTCCTCGAAGCCGTCCGCACCCAGATCCAGCTCAGCGCCGGGGGCCTTGGCGCTGACCTGCGCCGGTTCGGCCGGCGCGGCGGCGGGCGGCGTGCTGGCAGCGGGTGCCGGGGCAGCCGCACGCGAGACGCCGATGTCGCCCAGCCGGAAAGGCTGGCTCTTCGCGGCAAGGGCAGCCGCCTCGACATCGATGCCGGTCGCCACGACTGACACGCGGATTCGGCCGTTCAGCGATTCGTTGAAAGCCGAGCCCCAGATGATGTTCGCGTCCGGATCGACCAGCTCGCGAATATGGTTCGCGGCCTCGTCGACTTCCATGAGGCGCATGTCCTCGCCACCCACGATCGAGACGATGACGCCCTTGGCGCCGCGCATCGAGACGCCGTCGAGCAGCGGATTGGCGATCGCCTTCTCGGCGGCAGCGAGCGCACGCCCGTCGCCCTCGGCCTCGCCGGTGCCCATCATCGCCTTGCCCATCTCCTCCATCACCGAACGGACGTCGGCGAAGTCGAGGTTGATGAGGCCGGGCATGACCATGAGGTCGGTGATGCCGCGCACGCCCTGCTGCAGGACCTCGTCGGCCATCACGAACGCTTCCTTGAAGGTCGTGTTCGGATTGGCGATCAGGAACAGATTCTGGTTCGGGATGACGATCAGCGTATCGACGTGCTTCTGCAGCTCCTCGATGCCGCCCTCGGCCGAACGCATGCGGCGCGCGCCCTCGAAGGTGAAGGGCTTGGTGACGACGCCGACGGTCAGAATGCCCTTGTCGCGCGCGGCCTTGGCGATGACCGGCGCAGCGCCCGTGCCCGTGCCGCCGCCCATGCCGGCGGCGATGAAGCACATGTGCACGCCTTCAAGCGCTTCCTGCACTTCCGCGATGGTTTCCTCAGCGGCGGCACGGCCGATGTCGGGCCGCGAGCCGGCGCCCAGACCCTCGGTAATGCGCGGCCCGAGCTGGATGCGGCGCTCGGCCGGAGAGGCGTTCAGCGCCTGCGCATCGGTGTTCGCCACGATGAAATCGACGCCGTCCACGGAGGCCCCGATCATGTTCGCAATCGCATTGCCGCCCGCCCCGCCGACGCCAATCACGGTGATCCGCGGCTTCAGCTCGTCCACATGGGGCGGTCCGATTTCAATGCTCATCGAATAGTCTCCTTCGGGGCCGAGACGGCACCTCCACAAGCGAGAACCATGCACCTTTTGCTGGGGCAATTCACGCTATTTTTAACCTTTCATCCACAATATATTGCGTTTTGACTAGTAACCGGCACGCACCGCCGAGATGAGGCGCTGGAGCACGGCCGCACTCCGCGTGCGGTGCACGCGCTGCTCGGCGAGGGGCCGGTGCATAAGGTCCGCATGCTCCCTCGACGCATGGAGCGCAAGCCCCGTCAGCGTTGTAAAAGCTGGGCCGCGGTGCGCTTCAGGCAAAGCGTCGAGCAGCTTGGCGCGGCCGATCCGAACCGCGCGGCCGAGCGCGGTCTGCGCATAGTCCGCAATGCCCTTCAGCTCCGCGCCGCCGCCGGTGAGCACGACCTGCCGCCCGACGGGTGAATGAAATCCCATCTCGTCGAGCGCTTTGTTAACCTCCGTCATCAGGCGGCCGAGCCGCTCGCAGATGACGCCGACCAGCTCGGCGCGGGTGACGCGGCGCGTGTCCGCCTGCTCGGCGCTGCTCGCCGCGGGCGCGATCTCGATGATCTCGCGAAAGTCGCGGCGCGACTGCATGGCCGAACCGTAGAAGCACTTCATCCGCTCCGCCTGGCTGCGGCGGATGCCGAAGGCCGAGGCGATATCATCGGTAATGTCGGCAGCGCCGATGGGGATCGAGCGCAAGCCGACCAGCATGCCGCCAATGTGCAGCGAGACATTGGTGACGCCCGCGCCAAGCTCCACCAGCGCGACGCCCAGATCGCGCTCCTCGTCCGAGAGGCAGGCGGCGGCGGTGGCGACGGGCGCGGCGACGATCGCCTGCACATCAAGATAGGCGCCGCGCACGCTCGTCTCCAGATTGCGCAGCGGCGCGCCATCGGCCAGCACCACGTGGATATCGACTCCAAGCTGATCCGCGTGGAGCCCGAGCGGCCGCGCCACACCGCGCATCCCGTCGATCGTGTAGAGCGTCGGCTGGGCCTGGAGGATCACCCGGCCTTCCGGATCGATGCGTTCGCGCGCGCGATCATAGAGGGCGTCGATATCCGGCTGCTCGATGCGGCGGCCACCCACCGTCATCTCGACCGGTTCCACCTTGCTCTCGATGCTGCCGCCCGAGAAGCTGAGGATCACTTTCTCGATGTTGGTGCCGGCCACCTTCTCGGCCTGCTCCACCGTCTCGCGCACGGCAAGCTCGGTGCGCTCCATGTCGATCACGAAGCCGCGCCGCACGCCCCGGCTCTCGCGCTGGCCGGTGCCGAGCACGGCGAGCGTGCCGTTCTCCTGCTTCTGCGCGATCAGCGCAGAGACCTTCCAGGTGCCGATGTCGATCGCGGTGATGAGCCCGTCATTGCGTGGTGTGGCCATGATCAGTCTTCCTTCGCATGGGGCAGGCTGGCTGTGTCGATCGCCTCGCCGCCGGCCACCACCGTGCTCGCGCCTGGCATGGAGGCGGCCGGGGCATCGGCCTTGTTCTGGCCTGGCGGCAAGCGAAGCACGAAGCGCGTGGGATCGCGCATGTCGAAGCGCAGCACGCCACGGCCGAGCAGCCGGTCGACCCCGTCCATCCGTGCGAAATTGACCAGGGCCGCCGCCGCTTCCGCCTCGCCTTCCGGCAGGAGAAGCTGCTCGCCCGACTGGAAGCGCAGATCCCAGCGGCGATTGCCGACCCAGGTCGCGCCGGCCAGCAGCGGCTTGAGCGCCGGAGCCGCGTCCATCAGCCGGGCGAGCGCCTCGGTCTGCCGGTTTGCGTCCGGCCCGACCACCAGCGGCAGATCGGGAATGGCATCCGGGCTGACGCCGCTCAGCACCGCGCCGGTTGCGTCGATCAGCCGGAGCTGGCCGTCATGCTGCCACACCGCGACCGGCTGGCGCTCCACCACCTCGACAATGAGCGCATCGGGCAGGCGGCGGGAGACGCGCGCGTCCTTGACCCAGCCGAGCTTCATTACTTCCGCGCGGACCTTGTCGAGATCGACGGAGAGCATCGAGCGATCGACATATTTGACCGCGATGTCCGAGATCGGCGCTTCGTCCATGCGCTCGGCGCCGCGCACCTCGATCTTGGCGACGGCGAAACCGGCCCGGCCCGCCAGCTCGCTGATCTCCTGCCCCGCCATGGCGGGCAGGCCGAAGAAGCTGGCGACGAACCAGAGGATCGCGGCGACGATGAGGCCGATCAGCCAGGTGGTGAGCTTGTGAAGCTGCGCCGGACTGAGCGGCACCTGATCGATCAACCGGTCGAGCAACCCCTTGCCCTGCTTCGCCCGCCGGGCAGGCCCGCTCGGGCTCGCGCGGCCATTCCCCCGCTTGATGGTTGCCGTGTTCATGCCTTTGCCCCCTTGGCGGCCCCGGTGCGCTCCAGCGCCTCGGCCACCAGCATTTCCACCAGATCCGCGAAACTTATGCCCAGATAGGCCGCCTGCTCGGGCACCAGGCTGAGCGCGGTCATGCCCGGCTGCGTGTTCACTTCCAGCAGGAACAGCCCCTCCAGCCCGCGCTCGTCATCCCAGCGGAAGTCCGAACGCGATGTGCCGCGGCAGCCGAGCAGCTTGTGCGCCTTGAGCGCGATGGCCATCATCGCCTCGGCGATGTCGGCGGGCACCTGCGCCGGGCAGATATGCTGGGTCAGCCCGTCGGTATATTTGGCGTCATAATCGTAGAAGCCGGTCTTGGGCTTCAGCTCCGTCACCGCCAACGCCCGATCGCCCAGCACCGCGACGGTCAGCTCGCGCCCCCGGATGAAGGGCTCGGCGAGCAGCTCGTCAAATTCCTGCCAGGGGCCTTTCACGTCGCGGCCGATGGGGGTGCCGTAATTGCTCTCCGCCGTCACGATGGCAACGCCGACAGAGGACCCCTCGTTGACCGGCTTAACCACATAGGGGCGCGGCAGCGGATCGGCGGCAAACAGCTCCTCGGAGGCGACAATGCGGCCACCCGGCATCGGAATGCCATGGGGCACGAGATGCTGTTTGGTGAGTTGCTTGTCGATCGCGATCACAGAGGTCGCGAGGCCGCTGTGCGTGTAGGCAAAGCCCATGATGTCCATGAGGCCCTGCACCGTGCCGTCCTCGCCCGGCACGCCATGCAGCGCGTTGAAAACCACGTCTGGATTGGCGGCGATGAGCTTGGCGGGCAGCGCGCGCCCTTCGGCCCGCGTGGCGCCGAGGTCGATGCGCGTCACCTTGTGGCCGCGCGATTCCAGCGCGGCGGCGACCTGCTCGCCGCTGGTCAGCGAGACCTGCCGCTCGGCCGCCCAGCCGCCCATGAGTACGACGATGTTGTGCGGGCCGCTCACGATGTCACCTTGATCAATTCAAATTGGTTCCGACCGAACGGGGCGAGCGGGATGCGGTTAGGGAGCATCATGCGTCGCCCTCCCGCCCCACGCGCTGGATCTCCCATTCGAGGGTCACGCCGCTTTGCCCCTTCACGCGCCGGCGCACTTCCTCGCCCAGCGCCTCGATGTCCGCGCTGGTCGCCTCGCCGGTGTTGATGAGGAAATTGGTGTGCTTCTCGCTCACCTGCGCCCCGCCCAGCGTCAGCCCGCGACAGCCGGCGCGGTCGACCAGGTCCCAGGCCTTGGCGCCCTCGGGGTTCTTGAAGGTCGAGCCGCCAGTCTTGCTGCGCAGCGGCTGGCTGGCCTCGCGCGCGGCGGAGATGCGGTCCATCTCGGCCTGCACCACGTCCGGCGCCTCCGGGTGGCCGCGAAAGGTTGCCGAGACGACGACCGCGCCCTCCGGCAAGGTCGAGTGGCGATAGGTGAAGCCGAGCGCATCGAGCGGCAGCGTCTTGAGCGTGCCATCGCGCAGCACCACGTCGCACTCAACGAGGATGTCCTTGACCTCGCGGCCATATGCGCCGCCGTTCATCCGCACGAAACCGCCGACGGTGCCGGGGATGGAGCGCAGGAATTCGAGCCCGCCAATGCCCGCGTCCCGCGCTGTCGAGGAGACGAGGATGCCCGAGGCGCCCCCGCCGCAGCGCAGCGATGTTTCGTCCAGCCGCTCGACCTTCGCGAACGCCTTGCCCAGCCGCACGACGACGCCCGGCACGCCGCCATCGCGCACGATGAGATTGGAGCCGAGGCCGAGCGCCATCACCGGCACGGCCGGATCAAGCGCGGCGAGAAAGCCGGTCAGGTCGTCCACGTCCCTGGGCTCGAACAGCCAGTCCGCCGCCCCGCCCGCCTTGAACCAGACAAGCGGCGCCAGCGGCGCATGTGCCGTCAGCTTGCCGCGCACCGGGGGCATGGTCGGATCGAGGGCGACCGCTTGCGTCAAAGCCGCCCCGTCCAGAAGTTCACCCACTGGTCGAACATGTCGGCCTGCGCCTTGCTGGCGCGGTTCACCGCCTCGCCCATGTCGAGCGCGGCGGCGCCGACATCCTGCTGCGCCTGCGCCGCGTCCATCATGCCGCGCGCCAGTTCGAGGCCCTTGCCGTGCACCTCGATCATGCGCTCCTGCATCTCAAGGCCGATCCGCATCAGCTCCCACATCAGCGCGCCTCCGCAATGGCGGCGGCAAGGCCGGCCGCCCATTTGGTGATATCGCCCGCACCCAGGCAGACGATCATGTCATCGGCCTTGAGATCGGCGGCGAGCGCTCCGGCCAGGGCATTGGCATCGGATATGGTCTGCGCGGCGCGATGACCGCGGCGCTTGAGGCCGGCGACCAGCGCATCCGCGTCCACCCCCTCGATCGGCTGCTCGCCGGCGGGATATACCGGGCTCACATAGACCACGTCGGCATCGTTGAACGCCTGCTGGAACTCGTCCATCAGATCGCGCAGGCGCGTGAAGCGGTGCGGCTGCACGACGGCGATGACGCGGCCCTTGGCGCCCTCGCGCGCGGCGGCGAGCACGGCTTTGATCTCAACCGGATGATGGCCGTAATCGTCGATGACGATCGCATTGCCGCCATCCACCGCGATCTCGCCAACCTTGGTGAAGCGCCGCTTGACGCCGCCAAAGCCCTCGAGCCCCGCGCGGATCGTCGCATCGGGAATGCCCATCTGCAGCGCCACGCCGACCGCGGCCATGGCGTTGAGCACATTGTGCCGGCCGGGCATCGGCAGGCCAATATCCTCGATCCGGCGCACGCTGCCGTCGCGATCGCGGATCTGCACGTCGAACATATTGCCGCCGGGCACGGGCCGGACGTTCTCGCCGCGAATGTCCGCCTGCGCGGAGAAGCCGTAGGTCACGATCCGCCGGTCCTGCACGCGCGGCAGGATTGCCTGCACCTCGGGATGATCGAGGCAGAGCATCGCCGCGCCATAGAAGGGCACATTCTCGACGAACTCGACGAACGCATCCTTTACCGCATCGAACGACCCATAATGGTCAAGATGCTCGGGATCGATGTTGGTGACGACCGCCAGCGTGCCATCGAGCCGCAGGAAGCTGCCGTCGCTCTCGTCGGCCTCGACGACCATCCAGTCGGACGAACCGAGCCGGGCATTGGAGCCGTAGCTGTTGATGATCCCGCCATTGATAACGGTCGGATCGATGCCGCCTGCATCGAGCAAAGCGGCGACCATGGAGGTCGTCGTCGTCTTGCCGTGCGTGCCGGCGACCGCGACAGTCGACTTGAGGCGCATCAGCTCGGCCAGCATTTCGGCCCGGCGGATGACGGGGATGCGCTTCTCCAGCGCCAGCTCCACCTCGGGATTCCCCCGCTTGATGGCAGTCGAGGTGACGACCACCGCGGCATCGCCCAGATTCTCGGCCGCGTGGCCGATCATCACCTTGATGCCCTTCTTGCGCAGGCCCTCGACCACATAGCCCTCGGCCACGTCCGTGCCCTGCACCTGGTAGCCCATATTGTGCATCACCTCGGCGATGCCGGACATGCCGATGCCGCCGATGCCGATGAAATGGATCGTGCCGATGTCGGTGCCGACGCCCTTCATGCGAGCATCTCCCCGTCATCGCCGTTCGCCCTGAGCGAAGTCGAAGGGCGCGCCTGAGCGAAGGCGAAAGCATCTCGCTCCGCTCGATGAGGGGCTTCGACTTCGCTCAGCCCGAACGGATAGGAGAAACAGGCTGTCTTCATGCGCCCGCTCCCGCCAGACCGGCCATGGACGGCGCGCCGGCGCGAACCGCCTCGATCGTCTGCGGCGCCGGGCCGAAGCTCTCGATCAGGTCGCACATATCGCTCACCGCGTTCGGCCTGCCGCAGTTCCAGGCGCGCTTGGCCGCGTTCTGCAGCGCGCCCGGCTCCATGGCGAGCTTCTGCATCTGCTTGGCCAGCTCGGAAGGGGTGAAATGCTTCTGGTCGATCGCGCGGGCGCCGCCCGCCTTGACCATCTCGACGACATTATAGGCTTGATGATTATCCATGGCACTCGGCAAAGGAATGAGAATGGCGGGCCGCCCCGCAACGGTCAATTCGGCGATCGTCGAAGCACCGGCCCGGCCGATCACCAGATGCGACCAGCCGAGCTTGGTGGGCATGTCCTCGATATAGGTCGCGAGGTCGGCCGGGATCTCCAGCTCAGCATAGCGGGCGCGCACCGTTTCGATGTCCTCCGGGCGGCATTGCTGCGTCACCTGCAGGCGGCGGCGCAGGCTGATCGGCAACATGCCAAGGCCCGCAGGCACAACGCTGGAGAGGATGGTCGCGCCCTGGCTGCCGCCAGTGACGAGCAGGCGCAGCACGCTCTCCTCGGAGAAGACCGGGAATGGCTCCTCGCGCAGCGCCAGCACCGCCTCGCGCACCGGATTGCCGACGAGGTGGACCTTGTGCGCGTGGCGCTTGGCGAGACGCATCACATCGGGATAAGCGGTGGCGATTGCCGCGACCTTGCCGGCCACCAGACGATTGACGCGCCCGAGCACCGCGTTCTGCTCGTGGACGATGGTGGGGATGCGCTCGGCAAAGGCGCCCAGCAAGGCGGGCAGCGCAGGATAGCCACCAAAGCCGACCACGGCGGAGGGCTCGAAGCTCTCATAGAGCCGCCGCGCCATGGCCCGCCCCTCGCGGATCGCCGCCCAGCCCTTGATCCAGCCCGTCACGCCGCCGGTCATGCGGCCGGCCGGAAGGACATGGGTCTGCACATCGTCGAACAGGCCGGGGATGCGCGCCCCGCGCTCGT
>JAFKLU010000046.1 GCA_017304105.1 Sphingomonadales bacterium | reverse complement strand
TCCCGCCCAGATAGAACCCAAGCCCTTTCACGTCGCCTTGTAGGACGTCATTGAGGATCCGCAAGACTTGTTCGTAATTCTGTTGGCGCGAGACGCTGTGCTGCATTTTGTAGAGGTTGACCATCTCATCGAGAATGACCAGCAGGCCCGCATAGCCGGCAGCCTGGACAAACACAGAGAGCAGCTTCAGGTGATCGTAGACGGTATCGTCATAGACGAAGGTTCTGACGCCCAACGCCCTTTGGGCGTCGGTTTTGGTCGTAAACTCGCCACGCAGCCAGCGTACGGCATCGGACTTGAGCTGATCGTTACCCTCGGCATGGCCTCGGCAGAACGCACTGACCACGGTGACAAAATCGAAACCACCATTGTAGTCTCGAAGTGGCGCCAGACGTTCTTGGATAAACGCATCTGTGGACTTGCTTGCGTGGGCTGCAGCCTGGTTGGCGTCTCCAATCAATCGTTCGACGACACTTTGCAGAGCGCCACCATCCGGCTTGGCTCGCGTCGACATCGTGCGCACGGCTTCCTGGTATAGGTTACGCGCTTGACCACCAGAAGCGTGAAGCCTCCGGTCTGGAGCCAGATCGGCGTGCATGGTCACCAGACGCTTCTCCAAGGCAAGTGATCGAATAAGGTTCAGGTAGAATGTCTTGCCCGCTCCGTAGGGACCGATCACGACACGGAACGCTCCTCCTTTGTCGGCGATGCGGTCGATATCCTGGATGGCCGCCTTGACCTCGCTGACGCGCCCGACCTGGATGTGCTGCAAGCCCACGCGAGGCACGACGCCTGCGCTTAGAGCCTGGATGATGGTGTCGCGGTCACGCGGTCGGATGGGTGCGGTCATGATGGCAATGTCATCTCTTTGAGTTGCTTCAATAAGCGTGGCGGTATCATCATAGCGTTGCCGTCTTCAACGAGCACTTCTTCAAAGTGGCCGAACGACCAGTCGTTGATCGTCTCCAGCGCGCCGTCGGTGAACAACCCGAGCCGTTGGGCTTGGTTCTCAAAATCAATCCTATCGACTTGGCCATCGCGCTCCAGAAAGAGGACGACCAGCTCCTCGTGACCGCGGTCGAGGCCGTGAAACCGGCGTGGTATTTCCGCCTCCACGCTCACAGTTGAGGCGCTTGCGGCCTCAACGTCGTTAGCTGCGTAGATCTCATTCAGGATATCGCGCACCTGGGCCGTCTCGTGACGGGTCCGGCGCAGGCGCTTTTTGTTGACAATCACCTGTTGCGAACCTGGCGCCATTGCTGCGCGGCGGCAGCGTCTCGGATACCCCTCTCGGACGCGCGGGTATGATGACGCCCCCGCCATCCAAGTCCGCCGGAGAGACCATTCTCGGTTCGTCGCCAATTTGCTTGTGCAGGTCCTCGTAGAGCCGTTCCGAAGGAATACCGAGAGCACTGTAAAGACGCTCAGCGAACTTGATCTCAGACGCCTCAATGCGTCCATCTGCCGTCAGCGCGCCCACGGCCACTTGGGCAATACGCTCGCGTTCACCCAGCGGTCGGCTCGCCAGCCGATGCCAACCCGATGCCTTGGCGTGTTCCTGTCGGCTCAGGTGGTACACGTACGCAGATAATCGCAATTGCTCTGCTGGTGTCAGGTTGGGCAGCCTCTCGATGTCAGCCAATACGCAGCGCAGCCCTGCCTGCTCGTCGTTCCCGTCAGCGGAGGCTGCGAGTACCGCAACCTCGACGACGACACGAGCCGTTGGAAGCTCAGCGCGTGCTGGATCGTTTTTGGCGCCGCCTGGCGCATTGAAGAT
>JAFKLU010000370.1 GCA_017304105.1 Sphingomonadales bacterium | reverse complement strand
GGCGAGCAGCTTCTGCATGGTGGGCCGGCTGCGGCCGCCCACGGCGCGCACGTCGCCGAAGGACTGGCGCATCACGGCCAGCTTTTCCGCCGTCGTCTGTTCAAGCTGTCCCCATGCGAGGATGAGGCCGCCAATGCCCGCCAGCAGCCCCTCGCTCACGGCGCCACTTCCGGCGGTGCGGTGCAGGCCCTTGAAAAGTTCGGCCTGATCAGGATTGCTGTGCTCGTCGCCCATATCTGCGGAGTTGGTCGGTTCGCCGGCCGGCGTGGGATGACCGACCGGCGTTCCGTCGTCGACCAGTGTGGGAATGCCGGTCGAAGCTGAAGTTCCGTTAGAATCGATCACGACAAGCCCGGATTGCAAAGATGCGCCATGGCTCGATGGTGGGATCACCAAGCCAATGAAAAAGTTTCGCATCAAGTCCTAAGACCAAGCGTCCCGATTCTGAATCCCCCCTCGTGGATGGGGAGGTGTGCTCACTATATGACGCAAAAAAGACAGGGATGCATGTGAAAAGTGATCCAAAAAGAGACAAAACCCGCGCACAGGTGCAAAAAGAGCGACGGGGCGAGTATAGCTTTTGAAATCGTTCAGAAATCCACGGCGATTCCCTTGATCTCCCAATCGCCATAACGGGTGGGTTCGAGTCGATCGGCTGCCTCCGGCGCGGCTTCAAGCGCGGTTTTTGCAGGCTCGGGCAGCGGCGGACTTTTGGAGAGATAGGCGGGCGGCTTCACATGATCGGGGCGTTTTCCCATGGCTCGGCCTTTCCTCGGCGAATGTAGTCGCACGATCCCTAAATCGCCCCGTCACGGCATTGCAACATGTCGATCCACGAACGGGCTGCTATAGGCCCGCCATGCCCAGCCCAAATCCCCGCCGATCCGACGCGAACATGACACCGCCTCCGGGCTTCCCTGCCCGGCGCGCCGCGCTGCGGCTGCTCGACGCGGTGCTGCGGCGAGGCCAGCCGCTCGAACAGGCGCTCGGCAGCGCGACCAAGGACATCGCCCTGCCCGCGGACCGTGCGCTCGCCCATGGCATCACCGCGCTGGTGCTGCGGCATCTGCCCGATCTCGATGCGCTAATCGACAGCGCGACCCGCCAGCCCCTCCCTGAAGACGCCAAGGCGCGCATGGTGCTGCGCCTTGCGCTCGCCCAGGCGCTGCTGCTCGATACGCCGCACCATGCCGTGGTGGCGACGGCCCTGCCGCTCGTCGACGGCGGTCCGCGCAAGCTCGTCCACGGCGTGCTGAGCGCGCTGCTCAAACGGCGCCCGACATTGCCGGAAGCGGCGCGGCTGCCGGCCGATGTGGAGGCGCGCTGGGAAGCGGCCTGGAATGCCGACATGGTCGAGGCGTCGCGCCTGCTGATCGCGCACCGCCCACCGCTGGACCTGAGCCTGCGCGATGCGGCCGCGACGGACGACTGGACAGCGCGGCTTGGCGGTATCTCGCTGGCGCCCGGCCACGTCCGCCTGCCCGCCGGCAGCGAGGTGACGGCACTGCCGGGCTATGGCGGCGGCGACTGGTGGGTGCAGGATCTCGCCGCCTCCATCCCCGCCCGACTGCTAGGGGCAGGCTCAGGCGGGCTGGCGCTGGACCTGTGCGCCGCGCCCGGCGGCAAGACGATGCAACTTGCCGCGGCCGGGTGGGACGTGCTCGCGGTCGACCAGTCCGAGCGCCGGGCCGAGCGGCTGCGCGCCAATCTCACCCGCACTGGCCTTTCCGCCATCGTCCTCAAGGCCGATCTGCGGAGCTGGACGCCGGATCGCCCCGCCAGCGCCATCCTGCTCGATGCGCCCTGCAGCGCCACCGGCATCTTCCGCCGCCATCCGGATGTGATCCACCGCATCGGCCCGCGCCAGATCGAGGAACTCGCGCAATTGCAGGCCGTGCTGCTCGACCGTGCGCTCGACTGGCTGGAGCCGGGCGGCCGCCTCGTCTACGCGACCTGCTCGCTTGAGCCGCAGGAAGGCGAGGCGCAGATCGCGACGCTGCTGGCCCGGCGAAGCGACGTGCGGCCGGTGATGATCGATCCTATGGTGCTGCCGACAGGTGTCACGTCCGGCGTTGCCGGACAGGTCCGCACGCTCCCCGGCACATTGGCGGAACAGGGCGGGCTGGACGGCTTCTTCATCGCCCTGCTGACGAAGGACTGAGCCCGGGCCCTCCGGTCGAAGGGCACGGGCAGCGTCTTTCCGCCCGGAACGCCACCCGGAACCGCCGACGTAAAGGAGGTCGCACCATCCCCCACCTCGTCATTCCCGCATTCGCGGGAATGACGGCGAAGGTAGTTTTCCCCCTTTTCCGCCCTCGCCCTCGCGCCCATTCAGCGCGGACATTCGGCCAACCCGCCGATCGCCCACGCCGCCCCGCAATTCGTCGCACTTCTGGCTCGCCCCGAGTCACTTCCCACCACCTTCGCAAAACGATCCACAACTTTATCCACGGTGCTGTTGCGCTGCCCGAATCGGGGGTCTAAGCCCATTTCCATGGTGTCACCTGTCCGTATTGCGCCCTCCATCCTTTCGGCCGATTTCGCACGTCTGGGCGAGGAAGTGCGCGCCGTCGACGAAGCCGGCGCGGACTGGATCCACGTCGATGTGATGGACGGCCATTTCGTGCCCAACATCACCATCGGGCCGATGGTGGTAAAGGCGCTCCGCTCGCACACGAGCAAGCCGTTCGACGTGCATCTGATGATCTCACCGGTCGATTCTTTCCTCGACGCCTTCGCCGAGGCGGGCGCCGACATATTGACCGTGCATCCCGAGGCGGGCCCGCATATCCACCGCACCGTCCAGCGCATCAAGTCGCTCGGCAAGATGGCGGGCGTCTCGCTCAATCCGGGCACGCCGGCCAAGATGCTCGATTATCTGATCGACGCTATCGATCTGGTGCTGATCATGAGCGTCAACCCCGGCTTTGGCGGACAGAGCTTCATCGATAGCCAGCTTCGCAAGATCGAGGCGGTGCGCAAGATGATCGACAAATCCGGCCGGCAGATCGCGCTGGAAGTCGATGGCGGCATCGACGTCAACACCGCGCCGCGCGCCATCGCCGCCGGCGCCGATGTGCTGGTCGCCGGCACCGCGACATTCAAGGGCGGCCCGGCCGCCTATGCCGGGAATATCAGCCGGCTCCGCGGCACATGAGCACGCGGCCCTACCCGATGCCTGCTCCGGAGCCATCCGAAGAGGACGGAATCGAGCAGGGCAAGCGCCTCATCCGGCTGTCCGACGATCGCGGCCTCAGCCTCACGCAGCGCATCGCCAATCATTTCTACCGCATGAGCTGGGCGACGCCCTTCTATTCCATGCGCCTGCGCGGCAAATATCCGCTCAAGCTTCTCGCCGTGCCGGACGATGGCATTCCGGGCGATCCCCGCGCCGGCAAGGCCTTGCGGGCGGGCTATTTCCTCTATCGCGGCATGAAGCAGCCGGTGGCGAGCCTCGACTGGCGCAAGATCGAGCAGCCCGACATTTTCGTGGACTATCTCCACGGTTTCCGCTGGTTGCGCGATCTTGCGAGCGCGACCAGCCGCGACAATGCCGTGCCCGTCGCCGAGGCGCAGATGCGCGCCTGGCTGGAGGCGCATGGCGAGACGCCGAGCGACCCTGCCTGGCGGGTCGACAATGCCGCCTGGCGCATCCTGCACTGGACGGCTTATTCGCCCCTTATCCTGTCGAGCGGCGACCTCGTCTATCGCAGCCTTGTCCTCAACGGCATCGCCCGCACCGCGCGTCACCTTGATCGGGGCGCGGACAAGGCGCCGATCGGCCTTCCGCGCGCCACCGCCTGGGCGGGCATCGTCGCGGCAAGCCTGCTGCTGCCCGGCGGCGAACCGCGCCGCGTCTTCGGCGAAGCGGGCCTCAAGCGCGCGCTCGACGGGGCCTTTTATGCGGATGGCGGGATCATCTCGCGCTCCCCGCTGGAGCAGATCGAGGGCATCACCCTGCTCGCCATGCTGCGCGCCGTCTATGACGTGCGGCGGCAGGAGATGCCGGCATTCATCGGCCAGACGCTGGAACGCATGGTCGGCGCGTTGCTCGGCATCCTGCATGGAGACGGCGCGCCGGGAAGCTGGCAGGGTGCCGCGCCGATCGACCCGGCGCGGATCACCGCCATTGTCGCCGCCTCGGGCATCCGCACGCGCCCGCTCCGCCAGGCGCGCGACTGGGGCTATCAGCGCCTCTCTGCCGGCACCACGGTCGTGCAGCTGGACGCCGCGCCGCCCCCGGTCGCGCGCCTCGCGAAGAATGGCTGCGCTTCGACCGGCGCCATCGAACTGTCCGACGGGCCGACGCGGATCATCGTCAATTGCGGTGGCGCGGCGCTGGCGGGCGGCATCCTGCCGGCCGATCTGGCGCACGGCCTGCGCACCACGGCCGCGCACTCGACGCTGGTGCTCGACGACAGCAATTCCACCGCGATCCTGCCCGATGGCGCGCTCGGCAAGGGCGTGAGCGAAGTGGAGCTCGACCGGCAGGAGATGGATCAGGGCAGCCGCCTGGAAATCTCGCATGATGGCTATGCGCGCCGCCTCGGCTTCGTCCACCGCCGGCTGCTGCTGCTCAGCAACGAGGGGCGCGAACTGCGCGGCGAGGACATCCTCCTGCCCGCCCAGAAGCGCCGCAAGGCCATCGAATGCCCGCTCGCGATCCGCTTCCATCTCGGCATCGAGATCGAGCCGACCCTGACAGCGGACAAGCAGGGTGCGCTGCTGCGCATGAGCAATGGCGCGCTCTGGCAGTTCCGCGTCGGCGCCGGCGAGCTGAGCGTCGAGGACAGCCTGTGGATCGACGGCGAGGGCCGCCCGCACCCAACCCAGCAGCTCGTGGTCAACGCGACGGCGGCAACGGGCGGTACGAGCATCGGCTGGCTGCTCAAGAAATCCGGCTAAAGCCCCGGATAGGGCCTTGACGATCCCCCGCTGAAGGCGGAGGGGTCGGCCCGAAACTTCCTTCTTCTCTCGGGCCTGAGCCTCTCCTGAGCGAGACCGTGCCCCTGTGGGCGCGCGCGGGCGAAGGGAAGAGAGAGCCATAGGGAATAGAGGCGAGAAAATGCAGGATGTGACGATCCGCCGGGCTTTGCTGTCCGTATCCGACAAGAGCGGCCTGGCCGAGCTGGGTGCCGCACTGGCGCGACATGGCGTGGAGCTGGTCTCCACCGGCGGCACCGCCAAGGCGCTGCGCGAGGCGGGCCTTGCGGTGCGCGACATCTCCGACCTCACCGGCTTTCCCGAGATGATGGACGGCCGCGTCAAGACGCTGCACCCGGTTGTCCATGGCGGCCTGCTCGCAGTGCGCGACAATGCCGAGCATGTCGCCTCTATGCAGGAGCATGGCATCGGCGCGATCGACCTCGTGGTGGTCAATCTTTACCCCTTCGCCGCGACGGTGGCCAAGGGGGCCGACCGCGAAGAGATCATCGAGAATATCGACATTGGCGGTCCTTCCATGGTGCGCTCGGCGGCCAAGAACCACGCCAGCGTCACCATCGTCACCGATCCCGCCGACTATGCGCGCCTCATCGAGGAGATGGACGCGAAGGCCGGCGCCACCAGCTATGACTTCCGCCGCCTGTGCGCGGCCAAGGCCTATGCGGCGACGGCGGAATATGACGCCATGATCGCAAGCTGGTTCGCCTTCGCCGATCAGGGCGAGACGTTTCCGCCGCGCCTCTCCGTGCCGCTCAGGCTCGGCCAGTCGCTGCGCTACGGCGAGAACCCGCATCAGCAGGCAGCGCTTTATCTCCCCGCTCTCGCGGCCGGTCGCACCATCGCGGACCACCGGCAAGTGCAGGGCAAGGAGCTGAGCTACAACAATCTGAACGACGCCGATGCCGCGCTGGAGCTGATCTCCGAATTCCGCGACGGCCCGCCCACCGTCGTCATCGTGAAGCACGCCAATCCGTGCGGCGTCGCCACCGGCGAGACCCTGATCGAGGCCTATCGCGCCGCCTTCCAGTGCGACACCGTCTCGGCCTTCGGCGGCATCATCGCGGTCAATCGCCCGCTCGACGGCCCGACTGCCGAGGCGATCAGCGAGATCTTCACCGAAGTGGTGTGCGCGCCCGATGCGGACGAGGCGGCCCGGGCCGTGTTCGCCCGCAAGAAGAATCTGCGCCTCATCCTGGTCGGCGATCTCGCTGATCCGGCGCGCGAGGGCCTGACCCTCAAGACCATCGCCGGCGGCGTCCTCGTCCAGTCGCGCGACAATGGTCGCGTGACGCGCGATCAGCTCAAGGTCGTCACCAAGCGCGCGCCGACCGCGCAGGAGCTGGATGACTGCCTGTTCGCCTGGACGGTCGCCAAGCATGTCCGCTCCAACGCCATCGTCTATGCCAAGAACGGCGCCACCGCCGGCATCGGCGCGGGCCAGATGAACCGTCGCGATTCGTCGCGGATCGCCGCCATCCGCGCGCGCGAGGCGGCCGAGATTGCCGGGTGGAGCGAGCCGCGCACGGTGGGCAGCGCCGTCGCCTCGGATGCGTTCTTCCCCTTCCCGGACGGGCTACTCGCCGCGGCCGAGGCGGGCGCCACCGCGGTCATCCAGCCGGGTGGATCGCTGGGCGATGCGGACGTGATTGCGGCCGCAGACGAAGCGGGGCTCGCCATGGTGTTCACCGGGATGCGGCATTTCCGGCACTGAAGGACGTTTCGCGCGGCGCGGAAATCGGGTAACTTCTTCCGGACGGGGCAGAATCACACCAGCCGGAAGGAGCGTTCCCATGCGCCTGCCGATCCTTGCTTCGATTCTCCCCTCCGCCGCGCTGCTGCTTGCCGCGCCCGTTCAGGCACATCATGGCTGGACGAGCTATGATGCCGCCAAAACGCTCACCATCGACGCGCCGCTGACCTCGCTGCGCTGGGCCAATCCGCATGGCGCGGCGACCGTCCAGCACGAGGGGAAGAGTTGGGACGTGGTGCTCGCCCCGGTCACGCGCATGGAAGCGCGCGGCCTCAGCGAGGCGATGCTGAGGCCCGGCAAGAAGGTCACGCTCGTGGGCTATCCGCGCAGCGACGGCACAAACGAGATGCGCATCGAGCGCGTGATCGTCGAGGGCAAGACATACGAGCTGCGCTGATCCCGCCGCGCCAGTCATCCGGCATTAAGGGGGATGCGCGCACGGCGCTGACACGATAATCCCCGGAGCGTGCTGGCGCGTGTTTCATCCTTTTCCGGTCGGGCTTCCCGCATGACCGACGGCGGCGATGCCGCGCCGGCGGCGGCAGGTTATCGCGCGGGTGCGCGCCGCCAGATCGGGCCGCTCGCGCTCACGATCCTTCTGCACATCATCGCGCTCGCATTGCTGTTCTTCTACAAGTCCGCGCCGATTCCCCGCTTCGTCGAGCAATCGCTGAACACGGTTTTCCTGCCCGAAGCGGGCGAAGACAAGGCGGAGCCGGCGAAGGCGGAGGCCAAGCAGGAAGACAAGGCGCAGGACAGCGAGAAGGTGGCGCAGAAGCAGCTCGAGACTCCGCCCGAAAAGGTCACCCCAGTCGAGCCGCCGCCCATCCCCATCGGCCCCAATTGGCTGACCATGAGCCGCGAGGAATTCGCGGCGGCCGACATTTCCAAGATGGCACGCGCCTCCAAAGGGAGTGATTCGGGTGAACAGGCGGACAGCAGCTCGACCTATGGGCCCGGTGAGGGTCCCGGCGGCGTGCGCCTCTACAATGCCGACTGGTTTCGCCGACCCACGCGCGCGGAGCTTGCCGGCTATATTCCGGCTCGGGCTCCTTCAAGGGGCTGGGGCCTCATCGCCTGTCAGACGATGCCCCGCAACCGCGTGGATAATTGTGAGATCATGGGCGAATCGCCGCTCGGCTCGGGCTTCGGCCGGGCGGTGCGCGAGGCGGCATGGCAGTTCCTCGTCCTGCCTCCCCGGATCAACGGAAAGCCCATGGTTGGCAGCTGGGTGCGCATCCGCATTGAGTATGGCGTGGACGATCAGGCCGGCTGAACCAGCCTGAATTAACCATTTATTGACCCAAAACATTCATCACGAAAGGCAGTCACACTGTCCCCGGGGGGAACTGCCTGCATGTCGTCTCCTGACCAGCCCGTCGATGTCGCGATCATTGGCGCGGGTCCAGCCGGCCTTACCGCCGCCTATCAGCTGACCAAGGCGGGCTACAGCGTCACCGTCATCGAGAAGGACCCGCATCAGGTCGGCGGCATCAGCCGGACGGTCGAGCATGAGGGCTTCCGCTTCGACATTGGCGGCCACCGCTTCTTCTCCAAGTCGAAGGAAGTGGTGGACCTGTGGAACGAGATCCTGCCGCACGATTTCATCGACCGGCCGCGCATGAGCCGCATCTATTATCAGGGCAAATTCTACTCCTATCCGCTGCGCGCCTTCGAGGCGCTGCGCAATCTGGGGGTGATGCGCTCGGCGCTGTGCATGTTAAGCTACATGCAGGCCAAGCTCGCGCCCATCCGGCAGGTGCGCAGCTTCGAGGACTGGGTGGTCAACCAGTTCGGCCGCAAGCTCTACTCGATCTTCTTCAAGACCTATACCGAGAAGGTGTGGGGCATGCCCTGCGACGAGATGTCGGCCGACTGGGCCGCGCAGCGCATCAAGGGCCTCAGCCTCGGCGCCGCCGTGCTCGATGGGCTCAAGCGCAGCCTCGGGCTGAACAAGAAGCCCAATGACGGCATGGCGACCAAGACGCTGCTCGAGCATTTCCGCTATCCGCGCCTCGGCCCCGGCATGATGTGGGATGCGGCCCGCGATCATGTGATCGCCGGCGGCAATCGGGTGCTGATGGGCCATGCCCTCAAGCAGATTTGCCAGGATCAGGTCAGCGGCCTGTGGCGCGTCGCCGCGACGACGGCCGAGGGCGACACCGCCACGATCAGGGCACGGCACGTGATCAGCTCGGCGCCGATGCGCGAGCTTGCCAGCCGCATCCATCCGGTGCCGCGCACGCTCTCCAATGCGCTTTCGCTCGGTTATCGCGATTTCCTCACCGTGGCCCTGATGATCCGCTCGGCGGATCTCTTCCCGGACAACTGGATCTACATCCACGATCCGCGCGTGAAGGTGGGCCGCGTGCAGAATTTCCGCAGCTGGTCGCCCGAGATGGTGCCCGATCCGGACATCGCCTGCGTGGGCCTTGAATATTTCTGCTTCGAGGGCGACGGCCTGTGGAGCGCATCGGACGAGGAGCTCATCGCGCTCGCCACCCGCGAAATGACGCTGATGGGCCTCATCAGCGACGAGCAGGTCGTCGGCGGTGCCGTCGTGCGCCAGGAAAAGGCCTATCCGGTCTATGACGAGACCTATGCCGCCAACGTGGCAGCGATGCGCGCGGAGCTGGAGGAGAAATATCCGACTCTGCACCTCGTCGGCCGCAACGGGATGCATCGCTACAATAATCAGGATCATGCCATGATGACGGCGATGCTGACCGTCCGCAACATCGAGGCGGGCGAGAAGATCTACGACATCTGGGCGGTGAACGAGGATGCGGAATATCACGAGGCCGGCAGCGACGCCGAGGCGACGCCCACGGAACCGACGCTGAGCCCCGGCGAACGCGCGGCGCTGGGCAGCGTCCGGGCCGTCCCCGCCAGGGCGCCCCGCGCGGCCTGATCCCATGTTCGCGCGAAGCCTCTTGCGGCGCCTCGCTGTT
>JAFKLU010000045.1:666-1991 GCA_017304105.1 Sphingomonadales bacterium | reverse complement strand
CTTGGTGTGGGAAGACAAAGCCGAAGATCAAGACGATGTTGAATACGGCTACGAAGTCATAGAGCGCGGTTTCTCACCCTCTGAGTTTTATTGCGCCACATGCGGGCTTTCAGTGGTCGGGGACGCTGCAGTGAATGCCGTTGGCATCAATGAGGAGTTCATTGAAACCAAAGAGGTCGAAATCACGTACGAACCCGACTATGGCAACGACTGAATCGCCCCGATTTTGGGGAGGCCCCTCTCTCTGAGAGGAGAGTTCAGTGTGTCAGCACTTGAAGCGGCTCATTGCCGTCGTGTAACCCACCATTTCTCAAAGGTTCGCGACAATTCGCCATGTGCCTCAACGATCCTTTGGCACACGTGCGGAAACCGTTCCAGAAACTGCTTGAGCGGGTAGCAGTCCGCCTCGACATGGAATCCCGGTTGACTCACATCAACATCACGGCGGAGAAACTTGGGCGAAGCTCCGATGACGATGATGTGGGGGTACGCCAGAGCGACGAGGATCGGTCCCACATCGGTGTTCGTGTCATCCGCAAATCTCGGATCGATGTGAGCCAGAAGAAATCGAAGATGCGGAAGTTGTGCGCCAGCTCCGATTGCGCCAACCGCCTGAGCCGAGGGATTTTTTCCAGTCATCCGGGCATGCTGACGCACAGCGTCTTGTCGGGCTACGGTCCATCAGTACCGTTCGCGCGAAAGTTCCCACATCACTCGGGCCGCATCCGCTGGCTATTTGCACGTCGACGGCTGACATGCACAGCCACACGCGCGTGGCCGGTGACAGTGACACGTGCCTTCCTTGCGGTTGAAGTGACAGCCGCACGCATTGAGCCCACCGCCGTGCTCCGGCGTGTCCTCGCCAGCAAGCTGCCGTTCACGCGGGCGAAGCAGATCGTGCTCGATACGTTCGAGCGCGCCTACCTCGCCCGCGACCCGGCCTACGACGGCCTGTTCATCGTCGGCGTGCGCACCACCGGCATCTTCTGCCGGCCGACGTGCCCGGTCCGCAGCCCGCGGCCGGAGAACGTCGAGTTCTTCCCGTCCGCCGCCACCGCCGTGTTCGCCGGCTACCGGGCGTGCAAGCGCTGCCGCCCACTCGCCGTCGTGAACCAGCCCGACTGGGCGGCGGCGCTGGTCGAGCGCATCGACGCCGCCCCGGCGGCGCGGGTGACCGAGAAAGACCTGCGGGCGCTCGGCGTGGACCCGGCGACGGTACGCCGGCACTTCGTGCGGCACTACGGGATGACGTTCCAGGCGTACACCCGGGCGCGGCGGCTGGCGGTCGGGGTGCAGTCGTTACAGACCGGGGCGACGGTGGACGC
>JAFKLU010000045.1:0-654 GCA_017304105.1 Sphingomonadales bacterium | reverse complement strand
CGGCCGCCCGCCGGGCGACGCCGCCGGCCGCGACCCGCTGTTCCTGACGTGGCTGCCGAGCCCGCTCGGCCCGCTCCTCGCCGGCGCCACCGCCGAGGGGCTGTGCCTGCTCGAATTCACCGGCGGCACCGATCTGGAGGCGCAGCTCGCCGCCACGCGGCGCGTGTTCGACCGCCCGCCCCTCCCCGGCACGAACCCGCACCTGGACCGCCTCCGCGCCGAGCTCGACGCCTACTTCGCCGGCACGCTGCGGGCGTTCACGGTGCCGCTGGTGTACCCGGGCACGCCGTTCCAGCGCCGCGTCTGGGACGAACTCCAGCGCATCCCCTACGGCGAGACGCGCTCGTACCGCGACGTGGCGGACGCGACGGGCGACGCGAAGGCGGTGCGGGCGGTGGGCCGGGCGAACGGGATGAACCGCATCTGCATCGTGATCCCGTGCCACCGCGTCGTGAACACGGGCGGCGCCCTGGGCGGCTACGCCGGCGGCCTGCGGCGGAAGCAATACCTGCTGAACCTGGAGCAGTTGGCCCGCGAGCGCGACGAATAGCGGGCGGGTGGTGTTTCGGCGGTGGCATATTGGCTGGTAGCCGCAGGCTTTAGCCTGCGTGCCGGGTGGCGCAGGCTTTAGCCTGCGGCTACCAAACCGGGGCT
>JAFKLU010000369.1:1942-11611 GCA_017304105.1 Sphingomonadales bacterium | reverse complement strand
CAGCACGCCGAGCAGCGCCCACATCGGGTTGGCGCGGGCGGTGCGGGCGAGGTTACGGGTGGCGCGCCCGACGCCGATCTAGCCGACCGCCAGCATCGGATCGGCGTCGGGATGGCCGAGCAGCTTGAGGACGATTTGCGTGGCGAGGGGAGGGGGGACCGCCTCGTCGCGCAGCATATCGAACAGCGCGTCCTCGTCGGGTTCAAGAGCCAGGCCCTCGATCGCGAGGTTGGCGCGCGAGTCCGCATCGTCGTCGCGCCACATCGCGACTTCGGCCGACGTGCCGCGCACGAAATCGAGCGCGCGGACCTGCCGGCGGATCGCTTCGACATCGAGCTGCGTCATGGGGCGTTTTCTCCCGCTTCGCTTTCCGTATCGAACGCCCGCTTGCCGCGCCGCTTCCACAGCGCCAGGGCATCCCCGGCATCGTCACCGCGCGCGCGTCCGGCGAGATCGAGCAACGCGCCGTAGAGGGTGGCGCGATCGTCGTCGGTCAACTCGACCAGGCCGGCCTTTTGGACGAGGCCGCCCAGCTCGATCAGGTGGCGCGTTCGTTCGCGACGTTGCACGACCCAGCCCCGCGTATCGCTACGCCGTTGCGCCGCTTCCGCCCGCAGCGTCGCCGCCCGGTTCAGCCGCGTCGCCCGAGCTGTCGATTGCAGCAGCGCCGCCACCTTTCTTCCCGCGCCGCTGAAAGAAGGCAGCGCCCTTCGCACGCCATGCCTCCTTTGTCGCAGTATCTTCCGACCCGATGGCATCGAGCAGCACGCCCGCGAGCGTCTCCGCATCGAGTGCATCGGCCCCGGTTGCAGCTACGAGCTGACCGAGCTGCTCGACCCGCTTTGCCTTGAGGGAGCGGGCCTTATCACCCAACGCATTTAGCTCGGCATCGTAATCACGCACCTTCCGCATCGACTCCACCCTTCCGCGCATTGGCCAGCAGCATTTTAGCGCGCCGAGCATCCGGGTAAAGTCAGAACGACAGAAAGCGGCACTAAATCAGTCACGAGGAGCGCAGCGGATTGTGAGTGCGCGCTTATAGAACGTTGCCGTTCTGCGCTAAGGGGCGTAGCGTGCGCATCGCTATGGCGATCTACCACTTCTCCGCCAAAATTATCAGCCGCAAGACTGGCGGCAGCGCCGTCGCGGCAGCCGCCTATCGTTCCGCGTCCGAGCTTCACGACGACCGGCTCAATCGCAACCACGACTTCAGCAACAAGGCGGGCGTCATCCACTCCGAGGTGATGTTGCCGCAGGGCGCGCCGGAGCGTTTAAATGACCGCTCAACGCTGTGGAACGAGACGGAGGCGAGGGAGAAACGCCACGATGCGCAATTGGCCCGCGAGGTGGAGTTTTCGATTCCGCGCGAGATGAACGAGAAGCAGGGCGTGAGCCTGGCACGCGACTTCGTTCAAAAGCAGATGGTCGATCGCGGGATGATTGCGGACCTGAATGTCCATTGGGACAGAGCCAACGACGGCAGCCCCAAGCCACACGCACACGTCATGCTGTCAATGCGCGACGTGGGGCCGGACGGGTTCGGAAATAAGGTGGTCGCGTGGAACGACCGGGCGCTGTTAAAGGATTGGCGCGAGGCGTGGGCCGCGCACGTCAACGAGCGTATGGCCGAGCTGGGGCTTGAGGGCCGGATCGACCATCGCACCCTGGAGGCGCAGGGGATCGAGCTGGAGCCGCAGCACAAGATCGGACCCGCAGCGTCGCGCAGGCCGGAGCAGGGGCTTGAGGCGGAGCGGATCGAGGATCACGCGCGCATTGCGCGGGAGAACGGCGACAAGATCGTCGCCAACCCGTCGATCGCGCTGGACGCGATCACGCGGCAGCAGGCGACGTTCACTACCCGCGACCTTGCGACGTTCGCGTTCCGGCATAGCGACGGCAAGGAGCAGTTCGACCAGGTGATGGGGGCGGTGCGCGCCAGCCCGGAGCTGGTCGCGTTGGGGAAGGACGGACGCGACCAGGAGCGGTTCACGTCGCGCGACATGATCGCGGTGGAGAGCCGGCTTGAGCGTGCTGGCGACGAGCTGGCGGCGCGTGACGGGCATGGCGTTGCCGATCGGCACCGTGACGCCGCTACGGCCAAGGCCGAGGAGCGTGGCCTTGTCCTTTCCGGCGAGCAGCGCGACGCCTTCGATCATGTGACCGGCGACGCGGGGCTGGCGTCGGTCGTCGGCTACGCCGGCAGCGGCAAATCCGCGATGCTTGGCGTCGCGCGCGAGGCGTGGGAGGGGCAGGGCTACACGGTGCGCGGCGCGGCGTTGTCGGGTATCGCGGCGGAGAATCTTGAGGGCGGGTCGGGCATCCAGTCTCGCACCATCGCCAGCCTTGAACATGCATGGGGGCAGGGGCGCGAGCAGCTAGGGCCGCGCGACGTGCTGGTGGTGGACGAGGCCGGCATGATCGGTTCGCGCCAGATGGAACGGGTGTTGAGCCAGGCGCGCGACGCCGGGGCCAAGGTCGTGATGGTAGGCGACCCCGAGCAGTTGCAGGCGATCGAGGCGGGTGCGGCGTTCCGCAGCGTCACCGAGCGTCACGGCGCGGCCGAGATCACCGAGATCAGGCGGCAGCGCGAGGACTGGCAGCGCGACGCCACGCGCGCCTTGGCGACCGGACGCACCGGCGAGGCGATCCACGCCTATAACGGCAGGGGCATGGTTCACGCGGCCGACACGCGCGAACAGGCGCGGGGCGAGCTGGTGGACGGCTGGGATCGCGCTCGCCAGGCCGAACCGGGCAAATCCCGCGTCATCCTCACACACACCAACGCCGAGGTCCGCGAGCTGAATGAGGAGGCGCGCGGCCGATTGCGCGCAACCGGCGACCTTGGCGATGACGTGACGTTCAGCGCCGATCGCGGCGCGCGCCAGTTCGCGAGCGGCGACCGCTTGATGTTCCTGCGGAACGAGCGGTTGCTAGGGGTGAAGAACGGCACGCTTGGCACGATCGAGCGGGTATCGCCCGAGGGTATGGCGGTGCGCCTCGATGACGGGCGCGGCGTCGCGTTCGACACCAAGGACTATGCCCATGTCGATCACGGCTACGCGGCGACGATCCACAAATCGCAGGGGGTGACGGTCGATCACGCCCACGTTCTCGCCACCCCCGGCATGGACCGCCACAGCGCCTATGTCGGCATGTCGCGGCACCGCGACGACGCGCAGCTCCACTATGGCCGCGACGACTTCGCCGACCAGCGCCAGCTTGTTCGCGCCCTGTCGCGCGATCGGGGCAAGGACATGGCTGGCGATTACGCCAAGCCAGAGCAGGATCAGGCGCGGGCGTTCGCCGATCGGCGCGAGATCCGGTTCCCGGAACTCGCGCGGCAGGTGGCGGAGAAGGTCCGCGACAAGGCCAGGGGCATGTTCGCCGGGTTCCGCCCGAAACCGGCGTCGGAAAAGGCGACGTCGCCGGAGCGCGTCGCAGCCGATCGGCCGCTGGCACCCTCGCAGGCCCGCGCGATCGAACGCTATGGCCGCGCCGCAGCCGATATAGGCCGGATGCGGGAGAAAGGTTTGCCGGTGCTCGCGCATCAGGAGAGTGCCTTGCAGAAGGCAGGCGACGCGCTCGACCAGGTGCGGCCGCATGGCGCGCGCGACCTCGCCAGTGCGATCGAGCGCGACCCCCGGCTCGTGCGCGACGCGGCCGAGGGGAACACGGGCGGCGCGGCGAAGGCGATGGAGACGGAGCGCCAGGTCCGCATCGACCCGGAGAAACGCGCGGGGCGGTTCGTGGAGCAGTGGCAGTGCATGAAGGAGGCGCGCGCCAGCATGGAGCGTGCCGGCGACCGTGTGGGCGCGGAGAAACTCGGCAAGCGCATGGAGAGCATCGCGGGCGGGCTGCACCGCGACCCGCAGCTCGAATCCGTGTTGCGCGCCCGCGCGCCCGAGCTGGCGTTGAACATGGAGCGGAGCCGGTCGATCGGGCAGGAGCTGGCGCAGTCGGTCAGCATCGGGCGTGACCGCGACCGTGGCATGAGCCGGTAGGTGACGATGGACGACGATATTCCAGAAGGCGACGATCCGGCCGAGGCGTTCGACCGGTTGCGCGCCGTGATAGAGGGCCAGGACCGCGAGCTGGCGTTGCTACGCCGTGCCGTGGAGGGTTTGGCGGCCGAGCGGGCAGATATCGACGTTCCCGACTATACCGAGACGTTGGGGCGGATGCAGCAGGGCGTTGACGCCACGGCCGACCGGATCGCGGTTATCAACGACGTGATCGCGCGGAGTCCGGCCCTGGCGATCACTCCCGAGCAGATGGCGCAGCGGATTGCCGTAGCGGGCAACGCTGCCCGGCGCGAGGATCAGGCGGCGCTCGCCAAGGCGGGCGAGGACAAGGCCCGTGTCATGGCCGAGCTTCGCGCCGTCGCCGGGTCCGCATGGACGCGGGCCGAGCAGAAAAACCGGCAGTTATGGTTCGGGCTGGGCGGACTGGCGGTTGGCATCCTTGCATGGGCGATCGTGCCGGGCCTGGTCGCGCGCGAGATCGCCCCGACGAGCTGGCAATGGCCGGAGCGCATGGCGGCGCGTACGCTCGACCTTCCCCGCTGGGAAGCAGGACAGCGCATGATGCAGAGCGCCAGCCCGACCGCGTTCCGCGCGATCGTCGGGGCCGACAGGATCGTGACGGCCAACCGCGAAGCGATAGAAGGGTGCAGTAAAGCCGCAGCCCGAAAGCGCGAGACGGTGCGATGCACGATCCGAGTCGCGCCCGCGCCCTAGGCACGCGTCCTCTACGGGTGAAGCATCAGCCGACCGCAAACGATTCGGTGAAGACCGACGACGACGGTACCCCGAGCTGGCAAAGCATCGCCGTGACCGCCGCCATCATCGGTGTCGGCCCGCAGATATAGACTTGGGCTTGCGCCACGTCAGGCAGCGTTGCGCGGAGAAGATCGGCGGTGATCCGATTGCCCGCGCCCGCCATGCCGTCGTTGGTGAGCACCTTGACCAGCCTGAAATTGACGTGATCGGCGGCGAGCTGAGCGAGTTCGTCGGCGCGGATCACGTCGGCTACCGTTGCGGTCGAATAGATCAAATCGATGCGGCCGGGCCAGCGCCGGTCGAGCAGATCGCGGATTTGCGACAGCGAGGGGGTGACGCCGACCCCGCCGGCGATCATCACGAGCCGGTGCGGCGCATCGTTTGGAATCGTGAAATGCCCGTAGGGGCCGCGAACCGTGACCAGGCGGCCGATCGCCAGATCGTCGTGCATATGCGGCGAGAAGAAGCCGCCATCTTCGTATTTGATCGAAAACTCGACATGACCGCGTTCGCCGGGAGACGATGACGCGGTGTAGTTACGAATGCCCGATAGCTCGAAATACTGCCCGGCGACGAACGTGAACGGCAGCGGGCCGCCATGTTCGGGCACAAAGCGGAAGGTCTTCACGCGCGGCGTTTCGACCGTAATGTCGGTCAGCCGGAGCTTGCCCGTCCACGGCGCAAGCGAGTTGGCGACCGACAACGCCGGCGGTGTCGCTGTTGCCGGGGCGGACGGGACTTTGACGTGGCGCGCGACCCAGGTGTAGCGCAGCCGCCAGACGACGAAGGCGACCGAGACCAGCGCGCACGTCTCGACGATCAGCTTGCCGGCGTCGAAATAGTCGATCGATCGCTTGGGATCGAGGCTCGAATTGATAAGCAGGCCGTGGACGAGGAACACTGGCAGCAGCGCGTAGGTGGCGTAATGCACCCACTTCCAGAATTCTAAGCCGATCGCCGCGCGAAAATACGACGACAGTGTGACGGTCAGTAGCAGGTACATCGCGATCGTGCCGAGCGCCGCATAGAGCGTTTCGGCCGGGGCGGTGAACGGAATGTAGATCGCCGACAATGTGAACGGATGCGTCGCGTGCCAGAGCAGAAACAGCGGGTGCACCAGCACGACCCCGATCGCGGTGTAGCCGATCCACTTGTGGAGTTTGAAGATCGACGCGGGCAGCCGCCGGTGCGGCCAGCGGACGGCCGGATCGTAGCGGAGCGGTTGCAGCACGCCGAGCGCGAGGTTGAGGGTGAGCAGGATCGTCGCCAGCCACCCGAACCATGCGGTGAAATCTGAGATCGCTAAGCCACCCAGACCGATAGTGTCCAAACTCATCTAAATTCCTTATCCGCCAAGCACGCCCGCGATCAGCGTGGCTCCAATCACAAGCATCGCCGTCGCGACAATGGCGCGCACCACGCCGATCGTTGCCTTCTTGAGATAGCGCACTCCCAAAAAAGCACCGGCGAACGCGCAGAGCGTGGCGACCGCGACCAGAGCCCAGCCATGCGCGCCCAGGGCGGCGCTGCCGTGAAAGCTGGCGGCATAGGTGGGGAGACGGGCCAGATCGACCAGAACGGCGATAAGAACACCTGTCGCGATGAACCGCGCCGGTTCCAGGCCTGATTTTAGCAGGAACATCGAGCGGAACGCGCCCTGCTGTCCTGTGAGGCCCCCGAAGAAGCCGGTGATGATGCCGCCCAGCGGAATCAATCGCGGCGGTGCCGCGAGACGCTGAAACCACGGTTGCAGCTCCAAAAGCGCGAACAGGATCATGAGCGTGCCGATCGTAACGCCCGCAGCAGTAGGACCGTAATCGCGGCCCAAGGCGGACCAGGTGAACAGGCGCGGCGTGCTACCCAATTTACCTAGTAGCCAAGCCCCAGCGACCGCTGCGGGTATCGCTGGAAGCCCGAAGCGCGCGACGGTGCGCCAGTCGGCGCGACGCCCGAGCAGGCCCCCCTTGAACAGATTATTTAGCAGGTGGACAGTGCCGGTCGCCGCTACCGCGACCTCTATTGGAAAGAACAACGCGAAGGCTGGTAGTAGCACCGTCCCAAGGCCAAAACCCGAATAGATCGTTAGTCCCGAAGCAAGGAACGCAACAAGGCCTATCAGCAAATAATCCATGATCAATGCCGCAGGTAGCGTTGCAGGCTGACGCGCAGCACGATGCGGAACTCGTCACTTGGCTTGTAATTGGTGATAATCTCGGCCGGCCCGGACAGTGTGTTATGGGCATATTCGAGGTGCAGGCTCGCTAGCTTGTTGGTGTAGGGCAGGTTATAGTTGACCCCGGCGCGCACCGCCTGTTGCGTCGCGCGGCCCGTGATCGTGTCGATGCCGAGGCTTACCACGTCATAGCGCGCGAACAGGTCGAGATCGCCGGTATGCGGCGCATCGAACAGCGAGAACTGAACCATCGCATAGCCGCCGCCCACGTCGGAGCGACTGCCGGAAAAACGTGAGTAGAGCGCTTCCGCCTCGACCGTCGTGGCGTGCCCGAGTAGCGGGAAGGTATAGGCAATGTCGGCTTCGCCCGTTGTTTTGGTGCCCGTCGCCGCTACGCCGCCGAGCGGCCCGAACCCGATCGCGGTCGCCAAGGTGAACGAGCGGTCGCGAATCCCCGTCGTGCGATCGACGGCAAAACCGGCCGTCAGCTTCCGGCCGCTTTTGTCATCGCTGATCGGGGTCAGCACGATTTTGGCGGCGATAGCCCGGCCGAAGGCTGCATGTCTCTCCTGAGCGTTGAGACCGCCTCTATTGTCGCCGATCGAGGCCTGGACCGTCACCTTCGGTGACAGCGCTTTTTGGAACTGGGCACCTATTTGCGGGCCGAACGTGTTGGTGGAGCCGTGTTCTTCAAGGATCAGCGAGCGGTTGATCGTCGCCAGGTTGCCCGACGATAGATTGTCTTCGCGAGAAAGGATGGAGGTATTATGACCGAACAGCAGGCGAAACTTGCCGGGATCATCTGGATTTTGAACCGCGAGATATAGATTTTCAAAGTCGTGGCTGTTGAGCGAGCCGGCAGGACCGGGGTTGATGCCAAGAACATTGGTGTCGGTAAGGTCGATTTCGTAAACGGCCGCGATACGCAGTTGGTCGTTGATGCGCGGCAGGTCGATTTCCGCGCCTTGCCGAAAGCGCCGGAAATAGTCCGGCCCGTTTGGGTCGATCGCACGTTCGGCATAGCCCCAGCCGGTGACCCGGAAGTCTCCCGATTGATAGACGATCCCGGCGTCGGGATTGAATGACAAGCCCTGTTTTGGAGCCGGCGTGGCGTTTTGTTGAACGGGTTTCGGTTCGCTATTCGTCGGGGCGGCCGGGCCGAGTGATTGTTGCGCCATCGCCGGCGAAGCAGCCAAGGCCGCGCCGGTGATGAGCAGAGAGAGGCCGCGCTGTATTAGCTTCACCAGAACAGCCCGCGCTTGTCGCTTGCTGTCAGGCGACGGCGGTACATATCGAGGTACACCCACGCGCCCGTGACAAGCAGCACGACCAGCGCCAGACCCCACAAGATGCCGAGGACCACACCAGGTTCGCCGAGGACTTCCCCGCTATGGATACGGCGGATGATCGACTCGGCTTCGCGGCGTTCGTCGCTCATTATGCGGCCCGACCGCGCATCGACGACAATCTCGCGTAGGGGATCGCCGGGGAGCTGGACCACGCCCTGAATGGCGCTCCCCTCCCCGCGCAGCACGACGGACGCGATCGGCGCGTTTGGCGCGCGCTGGCGTGCCGCATCGAGCGTGCGCGAGACCAGCGCTGCGTAAACCGGCGTCGGCATGGCCGTCGTGAGCGCCGAGGGCGCGCGTTCGCCGGCATCGGCGTCGCCATCTTCACCCGTCAGGCGCTGGACTTGCAGGATGACGCCCGTGACCGAGACGAACAGCAGGAAGATCGCCGCGACCGCGCTGACCCACCTATGGTATTTCCGCATCAGGATGGGCCAACCCTTCTTGGGCCGGGCGGAAGTGCTCGCACCCGTTCGCTCAGCATCAGACATGATCGCTCCTAAAAACGGGCCGCGAGTGCGAAACCGCCCCCACCGCTGTCCGCCCAGGGCGTCAGCCGGACGGCGCGGTTGCGCTTCGAGGAGAGCAGGAGCCCGCTACCCGTGCCGATCGCCGCACCCGCCACAACGTCATACCAATGATGCTTGCGCGCCTCGACGCGCGCGAGGCCGACGAAGCTCGCCACGGCGAACGCGTGCAAGCCCGGCTTCCAACCATAGCTGTTTTCCAACGATGCCGCCGCCGCGAAAGAGACGGCGGTATGTCCCGAGGGAAAGCTCTGTCGGTCGCTTTGGTCCGGCCGTTCCTCAGGGAACAAGCGCTTCAATCCGTAAACGGCACCGCCCGCAACCAGCATACTGCCGCCAGCTTGCAGATCGCCGGTCCAGTCGCCCTGCACCGCCGGAATTCCGAGCGCGGATGCCACCAGCAAATCGCGTCCTATGCTGCTCGCTTGGTCCCACCCGTGCGGGTCGGCTGCCGCTGGCGAGGATGCGACGAGCGATATTATCGCCACTCCAAGTCGCGCCCGCCTCCGATAATTCATGTCGTTCCCATCAGCCAAAATGCCGGGCCGGCGAAGGCGTTGCCCGCGTTGCCCTTGATAAGTGCGTCTCGGTTATGAAAGATGAAGCTGACGGCTTCCTGACCGGATGCTAATCGTTGATCAGGTCACTTGATGGAACGCGCTTTTCTGAAAAGTCCGTCAGGATGTCGTCAGCAAAGGACGCCAACTTCGGCCTACGCAGGCCTTTTCAAGAGCGCAGGGCGCGTTGGAAACGTAGGCAGGGAGACCGGACCGGCCTAACCGTGCTTGAGGGCCAGGATTAAAATGAAGGCGTTGCTGATCGAGGACAATCCGGAGCTGCGT
>JAFKLU010000369.1:0-1850 GCA_017304105.1 Sphingomonadales bacterium | reverse complement strand
GGCGCGCGCCGCCCTCGCACTCTCGACCTACGACATTCTTCTCCTCGACCTTGGCCTTCCGGATGGCGATGGCTTGGAGCTGATTACCGAGATAACGTCGCGGCCGAACCTCCACTTGCCCATCATCGTCATCACGGCCCGCGACGCCCTCAGTTCCCGCCTCGATGGCCTCAATGCCGGAGCGGACGACTATCTCGTCAAGCCATTCGACCTACTCGAGCTTCACGCACGGATTCAGGCCATCCTGAGACGACCAAGTGAGCGTCAAAGCGGAATCCTCGCTTGTGGCGACGTGACGTTCGACATGGGCGAACGCGACGACTTCGTTGGGGGCCGCGCCAGGCGGTTGCCGCGGCGCGAAGCCGCGATGATGGAGGAGCTACTTCGGGCGGCGGGCCGCACCGTAATTCGGGATGTGCTAGAGGAACGCCTATATGCGTTCAACGAGCCAGTCACCCCTAATGCGATCGAGGCGGTTGTTTCTCGCCTTCGCAAGAAAATGGAACTTTTAGGTTCGACAATACGAATTGAGACCAAACGCGGCATCGGCTACCGGATCAGCGACGATCCAGGCGTGACGCCATGATGGGGAGCATGGCGCAACTTCGCAGGATGTTTCCTCGAACGAGCCTACGCGTTCGTCTGATTTTGATCCTTTTTATGACCTTCCTTGTCGGCATGGCAGCGGCTGTGCTGTTTTTCTATTGGGAGGCGATCGGCACTCAGGCTGGATTGCGCCAGAGGAGCTTGCAGGAGCAGGCGCGTGAACTTCTCGTCGCCGTGGTCCTGGACCTCGAGGAAATAGTTCCCATCGAACACATCGCGGTACCAGTTGGCCACGGCGATAGCGCCCTCGCGGTCGCCCTCCTGGATGCGGCGGTGGAACTCCGATGATGGGCACCCGCTAAGCGCCGTGAGCCCTGCGCTGTGCTGTTCGATTAATTCACGGTCGATGCGCGGCTTGTAATAGTAGCCTTCGAGGTTGGCCTTCGTGACGAGGCTAATGAGATTCTTGTAGCCCGCCATATCGCGTGCCAGCAGGACCAGGTGGTACGGAGAAGAATCGGCCCGTTCGCGACCATGACGGCTGCCCGGCGCGACATACGCCTCGACGCCGATGATCGGCTTGATGCCCCGGTCGCGCGCCTCGCGGTAGAAGTCGATGGCGCCATACAGCGACCCGTGGTCGGTCATCGCGATCGACTCCATGCCGAGCGCTTTGACGCGCTCCATCAGCGGGCCGATTTTGCTCATGCCATCGAGGAGCGAGTACTCGGTGTGCGTATGGAGGTGTGTGAACATATGTCCGGGAAGGCCAGCATACCACCGCCACGCCTGGGGGCGGAGAGGCAAAACGGCGTCATTCACAGCACATGAGACGATGCCCGGTCGGAGCGCCGTGCCCTGTCCAACTCGCAAGAGGGCTCCATCGAAGGGCCGCCCACCCTTGCCGTCGAAGTTGATCCAAACGAAGGTCGAAACCTATCTCCGCTGCGGCTCACAGCGCGTATGGGTGGTCGAACCAAAGACGCAGACGGTCACGGTCCATCGTCCAAATAGTGACTCGCACACCTACCACCGCGGTGAAACGCTCACGAGCGACGACGCGGCATTCGCGGTCGAAGGCTTTGCCCTTCCGCTTGACGAGCTGTTCAGCTAGCCCCGCCCCACTTCTCCCATGCCGCTCTCGCGCAGCAGTTTGAGGAACGCGTCATCGCCCTGCAGTAGTTCAAGCCGCGCATCGCTTGCAGCTTCGCGGGCGTAGTGCTTGTCGAGATGAATGGCACGGGCGACATGACTTAACGCTTCCTCACGCTTGCCCAGCACTGCTGAAGCCTGCGCGCAACCGT
>JAFKLU010000368.1 GCA_017304105.1 Sphingomonadales bacterium | reverse complement strand
GCGCAGACCCGCGCCGGTCAGCTCTCCGATGAGCATCGCGCCGCAAGCGAGGCGCGCGTGCATGAGGCTGCGAAGAAGATCGAGGAGCGGCTTGCCGACCGGGACTGGATCATGGGGGTGTTCAGCCTTGCCGATCTGGAGAGCTATGCCTGGATCGCGCCGATGCGTGCGCTGATCCCCGCCGCCTTTGCCGAGCGGCCGCGCCTTGCGGGCTGGCTGGAGCGGGTGGCGGCGCGGCCCAGCGTCACGCGCGCGCTGGCGCAGGGCCGCACGGCCGAGCCCGCGCACGGCTTCGCCCCCGGGCCAGAGATCAACCGCTGGGGCTGAGGACGAGACAGGCGAACCGGGGAGGGTGGAGCGATGCGATCCATCGACTATTTCGACAAGCAGGCACAGCTCCACCCGGACCGGCCGATCCTGATCTCGGACGAGACGAGCTATTCCTATCGCCAGATGCACCGGATGACGCATCGTCTGGCCGGCGCCATGCTGGCGGGCGGGCTGGCGCATCAGGAGCCCGTGGCGATCATGTCGCCCAATCATGGCGCGATCCTCACCGCGCTGCTCGGCCTGTGGCGGGCGGGTGCGGTGTGGATCCCGGTCAACACGCGCAACGCGCTCGACGCGAACATTGCCTATCTGACCTATGTGCGCGCCGGCTGGCTGTTCTACCATTCGAGCCTCGCCGCCGATGCGCGCGACGTGCAGCGGCAGGTGCCCAGCATCCGCAAGCTCATCTGCCTGGATGCCGCGGACGGCGAGCATGAGGCGCTCGCCGACTTCATGCTGCCCGAGGATGCGCCGGATGCGCCGGACCTTGGCGACCCCATCGGCAATCCCGACGAGCTGACCGCGATCATTGCGACCGGGGGCACCACGGGGCCGGCCAAGGGCGTGCGGATCATGAACCGCAGCTGGGGCGCGCTGATGGAGACGATCGGCAACCTCATGCCCGCCGACAATCCGGTCTGCCTTGCCACTGCCCCGCTCACCCACGCCGCCGGGCCGGTGGCCATGGCCGCCGTCGCCATGGGGGCGACCATCTCGGTGCTGCCGGGCTTCGATGCCGAGGCGGTGATGCGCGCCATCCAGCGCGACCGCGTGACCCACATGTTCCTGCCGCCGACCGCGCTCTACACGATGCTGAACCATCCCCGCGTGCGGGATTACGACTATTCGAGCCTGCGCTACTTCCTGCTCGCCGGTTCCCCGGTCTCGCCGGACAAGCTGCGGCAGGCGGTCGACATTTTCGGCGAATGCATGTGCCAGAGCTACGGGCAGACCGAGTGCCACATGATCGCGACCTGGCTGCCCCCGCACGAGGTCGCCGCCGCCGCGCGGGGCGAGCATCCCGAGCGGCTCGCGAGCTGCGGCAGGGCGAGCTATTCCGTCCGCGTCGAGCTGATGGACGATGAGGGCAACATCCTCCCCACGGGCGAGGTGGGCGAGATCGTCGCGCGCGGCGGCATCGTGGGCGGCGGCTATTTCGAAATGCCCGAGGCGACGGCGGACGCGACCGCCCATGGCTGGCACCATACGGGCGATGTGGGGCGCCGCGATGAGCATGGCTATTATTACATCGTCGACCGGAAGAAGGACATGGTCGTCTCCGGCGGGTTCAACGTCTATTCCGCCGAGGTGGAGGGCGTCCTCATGGAGCTGGATGCGGTGGCTGAGGCTGCGATCATCGGCGTGCCGCACGCTCATTGGGGCGAGCAGGTCCATGCCGTGGTGGTGGCCCGCGCGCCGATCGACGAGGCAGCGATCATCGCCCATGCCAAGGCGCGGCTCGGCAGCGTGAAGGCGCCCAAGACGGTCGCCTTCGTGGAGGCCATTCCGCGCACGGCGGCCGGCAAGATGGACAAGAAGGCCCTGCGCCAGCCTTATTGGGGCGATCAGGCAAGGATGGTGAACTAGCCCGGCATCCTTCCGGGGAGGAGCGGGCTTGTGGAAGATGGAGGGGGACGAATGAGGGGGATTTTGACACTGGCGCCGCTCGTGCTGCTTGCCGCGTGCACCGGCGCGGCGGACAAGGCTGCGCAAGGCGTCGATGGCGCGGCCATCGCGGCGGGCACGGACGATCAATGGCTCTCCTACGGCCGCACCTATGACGAGCAGCGCTTCTCCCCGCTCAAGCAGATCAACACGCAGAACGCCGCCCAGCTCGGCCTCGCATGGTTTGCCGACCTTGATACCGCGCGGGGTCAGGAGGGCACGCCGCTCGCCATCGACGGCAAGCTCTACATCACCACGGCCTGGTCCAAGGCCAAGGCCTATGACGTGGCAACCGGCAAGCTGATCTGGGAATATGACCCCAAGGTGCCGGGCGAGACGGCGGTGAAGGCGTGCTGCGACGTGGTGAACCGCGGCATGGCCGCCTGGGGCGACCGGCTGTTTCTGGGCACGCTCGACGGCCGCCTGATCGCGCTCGACCGCGCGACCGGGAAGGAACTCTGGAGCGTGGTCACTGTTGACCAGAGCCAGAATTACACGATTACCGGCGCGCCGCGCGTCATCAACGGCATGGTGATCATCGGCAATGGCGGCGCGGAATATGGCGTGCGCGGCTATGTGACGGCCTATGATGCGGCAAGCGGCAAGCAGCTCTGGCGCTTCTACACCGTGCCCGATGCGCCCGGAAAGAACGGCGCGGACTATCTCAAGAAGGCCGAAGCGAGCTGGAAGGGCGAGTATTGGAAGCTGGGCGGCGGCGGCACGGTCTGGGATTCCATGGCTTATGATCCGGAGCTGGACCTGCTCTACATTGGCGTCGGCAATGGCTCGCCCTGGAACCAGGCCTATCGCTCGCCCGGCGGCGGGGACAATCTCTACCTCTCCTCCATCGTCGCCATCCGCGCAAAGACGGGCGACTATGCCTGGCATTTCCAGGAAACGCCGGGGGAGACCTGGGACTATACCGCCACGCAGCACATCATGCTGGCCGACCTGACGATCGACGGCAAGCCGCGCAAGGTGCTGATGCACGCGCCCAAAAACGGTTTCTTCTACGTGCTGGACCGCACCAACGGGCAGTTCCTCTCCGGCAAGAACTTCGTGCCCGTCAACTGGGCCACGGGGCTTGATCCCAAGACCGGCCGCCCGATCGAGGTGGCGGATGCGCGCTATGACAAGACCGGCAAGCTCTGGCTCGGTTCGCCCGGCCCCGGCGGCGCGCATAGCTGGCATCCGATGGCGTTCGATCCGGCGCAGGGCCTCGTCTTCATCCCTGCCCAGATTACGAGCTTCCCCTATCTCGCTGACCCCAAGTGGAAGCCATCGCCAATGGGCTTCAACACGGGCGACGATTTCGCGTCCGTCTCCATGCCGCCGGTTCCGGCGGTGCGCGAAGGCACGCTGAAGGCGACGACGGGCGAACTCATCGCCTGGGACCCGATCGCGCAGAAGGCGCGCTGGCGCGTGCCCTATAAGGGGCCGTGGAATGGCGGCCTGCTGGCCACGGCGGGCGGGCTTCTCTTCCAGGGCACGGCGGACGGCCGCTTCCTCGCCTACAGTTCAGCGGACGGCAAGCCGCTCTGGACCTTTGCGGCGCAGACCGGCGTCATCGCCCCGCCGATCAGCTTCTCCGTGAAGGGCGAGCAATATGTCGCGGTGCTGGCGGGCTGGGGCGGCTCCTATGCGCTCTCGCCGGGGCTGATTTCGCTCAAGTCCGGCCGCGTGCGCAATGTGAGCCGGCTGCTCGTGTTCAAGCTTGGCGGCAAGGCGGCGCTGCCCGCCGCGCAGCCTGTCGAGGAAGCACCGCTGAACCCGCCCGCCGACACCGCCTCCGCCGAGACGGTGAAGCGGGGCGGCGCCATCTACGCGCGCTATTGCGGCGTGTGCCATGGCGATGCGGCCATTGCGGGCGGCGTCACGCCGGATCTGCGCCACTCCGCCATGCTGGGCGATGCCGATGGCTGGCAGACAATCGTGCATGACGGCGCGCTGGCGCAGAACGGCATGGTCGGCTGGTCGAAGCTGCTGTCGCGCTCGGACATCGACTCCGTGCGCGCATATGTCATACACCGTGCCCATGAGGACAAGGCGCTGGCGGCGGCAAAGCCGTGAGACGCCACCGGACATCTGACCGGACATCTTAGGAGTGAGAGAGACATGAACCAGATGACCAATGTGAAGCTGGAGCAGTTCCCCTATTCGGAGGCTGCGAAGAAGGCCCTGGCGCGCAAGCCCGCGCTGTTCGTCGACGGCCAGTGGACGGACTCGACCGGTGGCGAGACCATCGGCGTGATCGACCCTTCCAGCGGCAAGGAAGTCAGCCGCTTCGTCGACGCGACCGACAATGACGTGGACAAGGCGGTTGCCGCCGCCCGCCGCGCCTTCGACGATGGCCGCTGGTCGGACCTGCCGCCCATGGTGCGCGAGCGGATCATGAACCGGCTGGCCGACCTGCTGGAAGCCCATGCCGACGAGCTGGCCGAGCTGGAAGCGATCGACAATGGCAAGCCCAAGGGCATGGCAGGCGCGATCGACGTGCCCGGCTCCATCGGCATGATCCGCTACATGGCGGGCTGGGCGAGCAAGCTGGGCGGCGAGATGATCGAGCCTTCGGCCACGCCGCGCGGCCTGTTCCACTCTTATGTGCGCCGCGAGCCGATCGGCGTCGCCGCGCAGATCGTGCCGTGGAACTTCCCGCTGCTGATGGCCGTGCTCAAGATCAGCCCCGCGCTCGCCGCCGGCTGCACCGTGGTGCTCAAGCCCGCCGAGCAGACCTCGCTCACCGCGCTGCGCCTTGCCGACTTCCTCAACGAAGCGGGCGTGCCGCCGGGGGTAGTAAACATCATCACCGGCAATGGCCACACGGCGGGCGACCGCCTCGTGCGTCATCCGGACGTGGACAAGGTGGCCTTCACCGGCTCGACCGAGGTCGGCAAGATCATCAACCGCACCGCGACCGACAGCCTGAAGCGCGTGACGCTGGAGCTGGGCGGCAAGTCGCCCGTCATCGTGCTGCCGGACGTGGACCCGGCGGTGGCGGGGCCGGGCACCGCGCAGGCGATCTTCTTCAATTCGGGGCAGGTCTGCGTCGCAGGCTCGCGGCTCTATGCGCACAAGAGCGTGTTCGACAATGTGCTGGAGAAGTTCGTCGAAGCCTCCAACTTCTGGCAGCCGCGCGCCAGCCTCGATCCGGACGGACATATGGGCCCGCTGGTCAGCGACGAGCAGCTCAATCGGGTGATGGGCTATATCGAGGATGGCAAGAAGGCCGGCGCATCCGTCGCGCTCGGCGGCGATACGCCCAGCTCCGAGGGCGGCTACTATGTGAACCCGACCGTGCTGGTGGACGTGAAGCCGGACATGCGCGTGGTGCGCGAGGAAATCTTCGGCCCCGTGGTCGTCGCCCAGCGCTTCGATGATCTGGACGAGGTTGCCCGTCAGGCAAACGACACGACCTTCGGCCTCGCCGCCGGCATCTGGACCAACAATCTCTCGGCCATGCACAAGCTTGCCGCGAAGCTGAAGGCCGGCACCGTCTGGGGCAATTGCCACTCGATGATCGACCCGGCGCTACCCTTTGGAGGCTACAAGGAAAGCGGCCTCGGTCGCGAGCAGGGCCGGCAGGGCGTGGAGGCCTATACCGAGCTCAAGTCGGTCATCATCGCGCTGTGAGGCAAGGATAGCCCCTCCCTCCATAGGGGAGGGGCTGACAAAGAGGGGCGAGAGACATGAAAGCACTGGCTTATCTGATCGGCATGGGGCCTCCGATGCTAATGCTTCTTTGGATTGTAATCAGGCAGCGCCGGAAACCGAGCGGTTGAATTGACCGAACGATGTTGTCGCTCCGCTAGGAACAAAAATGCCCATCGACCTCTCAAAGATCAAAGCCATCGACGTCCACGTCCATGCCGAGGTTTCCTGCCACGATCCGGAGGATCCGGTCATGGCGCAGTTCTTCGACGCGGCATCAGCCTACTTCAAGGCACCGCGCGAGCGCCCGAAGATCCCCGAGATCATCCAGTTCTACCGCGAGCGGGAGATCGCCTTCTGCCTGTTCACGGTCGATTGCGAGAGCGCGGTGGGCGCCAAGCGCGTCTCCAACTACGAGATTGCCGAGCTGGCCGCCGAGCATGACGACATCGTCATCCCCTTCGCCTCGATCGACCCGCACAAGGGCAAGATGGGCGCCCGCGAGGCGCGCGACCTCATCGAGAATTATGGGGTCAGGGGCTTCAAGTTCCACCATCTCATCCAGGGCATCCATCCCTCGGACCGGACCGGCTACCCGATCTATGAGGTGATCGCGCACTATAAGCTGCCGGCCATTTTCCACACCGGCCATTCGGGCATGGGCACCGGGATGCGCGGGGGCGGGGGCATCCGCCTAAAATATGGCCAGCCCATGCTGGTCGACGATGCGGCGTCCGACTTCCCGGACATGAAGTTCATCCTCGCGCATCCCAGCTGGCCGTGGACGGACGAGAGCCTCTCCATGGCGCTGCACAAGGACAATGTGTTCATTGACCTCAGCGGCTGGAGCCCGAAATATTTCCCCAAGCAGATCATCCAATACGCCAACACGCAGCTGAAGCATAAGATGATGTTCGGCAGCGACTTCCCGCTCATCACGCCGGAGAAGTGGATCGCGGCGGCGCAGGAAGTCGGCTTCAAGGAGGAGGTGCTGCCGCTCATTCTCAAGGAGAATGCCGTGCGGGTGCTGGGGCTGGGATAGGGCGCGCGCCTGTGGCCGGCCTCGATATCCTTCGACCATTGCACGGGTGAGCGACGCGCAACGGAGCATCCTGACGGGAGAGAAAGCATGAGTGATTTCGCCGGGCGACACATCATCGTGACGGGGGCCTCCAGCGGCATCGGCCTTGCCACCGCGCGGATGCTGATCGCGCGCGGAGCCAGGGTGTCGATGATCGCCCGCCGCGAGGAGACGCTGGCCGCCGAAGCCGCCCGGCTCGGCCACCATGCCGCCGCCTTCGCCGCCGATGTCGGCGACCGGCAGGTGCTCGAAACCGCGCTTCATGCCGCTGCCGGCTATTTCGGCCCCGCTTATGGCCTGTTCGCCAATGCCGGGCTCGCGGGCAATTTCGCGCCTGCCATCAGCTATGATGGCGCGCTTTTCGAGCAGGTGCTGACGGTCAATCTCACCAGCGTCTTCTGGGCGATGCAGGCGGTGCTGCCCGGCATGATCGAGGCGAGGGAAGGGAGCATCCTCGTCACCGGCTCCATGGCGAGCAAGCGCGGCATGGCGATGAACCCGGCCTATGTCGCTTCCAAGCACGGCGTGCTCGGCCTCAGCCGCGCGATCGCGGTGGAGATGGCGCCCCATAATGTCCGCTGCAACTGCGTGATCCCCGGCTTCATCGAGACGCCCGCTTTCGACCTGATCCCGCCCGAGCAGGCCGCGAAGATCAACGAGCGCGTGCCCCAGCGCCGCATGGGCTCTGCCGATGAGCTGGCCGAAGTCGCCTGCTTCCTCCTGTCGCCCGCCGCGAGCCATGTGACCGCGCAGGACTGGGCGGTGGATGGCGGCGTGCTGGAGACGCTGGAGGTTTGAGCGAAATCACCCCTCATCCGAAGGGGCAGAGAGACAAGGAGAGAGAAGTGACCCTCAAATATTACCACGCCGAGCCGCTGGCGAACTCGCTCAAATCCATGATTCCGCTCAAGGAAAAGGGGCTGCCCTACGAGTCCATCTATGTCGACCTGCACAAGTTCGAGCAGCACAGCGACTGGTTCGTGGCGATCAATCCCGAGGGGCAGGTGCCGGTGCTGGATCACAACGGCACGATCATCACCCACACCACGGTCATCAACGAATATCTGGAGGACGTCTTCCCCGAGATCCCGCTGATGCCGCGCGATCCGGTCGGCAAGGCGCGGGTGCGCTACTGGAACAAGTTCGTCGACGAGCATGTGATGAACCATGTCTCCATGCACGGCTGGCACCGCCTCGTCGGCGTCATCGCGCGCAACATCGAGAGCGGCGAGTTCGAGAAGCTGCTCGCGCATATCCCGCTGCCCGACCAGCGCAAGAAATGGGCCACCGCGCGCTCCGGCTTTTCCGAGGCGGACCTCGCCAATGCGACGGACAAGATCGTCTATGCGCTGCGAAAGATCGAGGACACGCTGGGCAAGACCGCGTGGCTGGCCGGCGACATGTATACAACGGCCGACATCAACTTCTTCAGCCATTGCGGCGCGATGGTCGAGCGGATGTTCCCGGAGTTGGACGTGGCCCGCAACTATCCCCGCGTCGTGGACTGGCGCGAGCGCGTGAAGGCGCGTCCGGCCGTGCAGGAGGCCCTTGCCAGCGAGGACCGCACCGCGCCGGGCCTGCGCACCTGGTCGGGCGACCGGTGAGATGGCGATGAGCTGAGGGGGCTGGCAGCGTGCCGCTCCCTCAGCTCACCGACTTTCCGGAACACCCTGCGCTCCGACCCGTTCTCGCTCCACGTCGCCCCTCTGTTCGCGGACTTACGCAACGCTGACGTGGACGTGGTGGAGGAAGAGGTGGTCGTGGCAGGCATCTCATCGCCAGTCGCAAGCCCGACGATATCTCCGCCTTCAATCGCGCACTGCTGGAGACAATCTCAAACCGCTGACAAGGAGATCCGGGGGCGGCGTTGCTCCCGTCCGGACGCCGGGCGTAGAAGCACGGCTTTCTGTGCGAAACGGAACAAGTCAACGTCACTCACCGCAAGGCGCTTGTCTCACTTGGTGAAACTCTGTTATTTCGCGCAGTGAAAGACGGGAGCCTTGGAGGAGAGGGGCGCTTGATCGAACGGAAGGTGAAGACCGTACGTGCGCTGGAGCGCGGGCTTCAGGTCCTGTCGGAAATCGACAGGCGCAGGGGCGCAAATCTGCACGAACTGCATCTGGCGCTGGGCTTGCCGAAGGCGACCCTGCTCCGCATGGTTGTGACGCTCGGCAAACATGGCCATATCTGGCAGCGGCTCGCCGATGGCGCGTTCCTGCCGAGCGCCCGGCGCAGCGGTTTCGTGTCGGACATGTCGGGGGAAGAGGTGGCCGAGGTCGCCTCGCAACGGCTGGTCAAGCTCTCCGAGCAGGTCGCCTGGCCATCGGCCATCGCCGTGCCGCGCGAGGACCATCTCGAAATCGTGGAGACCAACAGTCCGCTGCTGCGGCTCGATGCGATCACGCTCGGGCCGGTCGGCATCCGGCTCTCCTATCTCCACACTGCCACGGGCCGCGCCTATCTCGCCGCCTGTGACGCGGATCAACGCCAGGTGATATTGGGGCGGCTGCGCCCGGCGCAGGAGGATCCGGCCGGGGAACGCCTGCTGACCGACCTGCTCGGCGATATCCGCGACCGGGGCTATGCGCTGCGCGAGCCCTTCCACCCCTGGCCCGACCGCAACTGGCAGGCCGTGCGGCAGGACGGGCGCCGCTCGATGGCCGTGCCGGTGATGGTGGACGGCCGCCCGGTCGCCTCCATCAACATCACCTGGCTCCAGCGCCGCAGCGATACCGCCACGGTCGTCCAGCGCCACCTCGGCGCGCTGCGCAAGGCGGCCGATCTCATCTCGCAGGATCTGGTGGCCAAGCGGGCAGGGGACACGGCCAAAACCCCTTGAGGCCATTCCCGCACGCTTCTATCCCTCCCTATCATATCTTAGGAGGGATTCGGAACATGCGCGCATGGCAACTCGCGGCGGGCGGCACATCGCTGGACGATCTCCATCTCGTCGAGCTCGATGACCCCAGGCCGGGGCCGGGG
>JAFKLU010000367.1 GCA_017304105.1 Sphingomonadales bacterium | reverse complement strand
AGCGCGGCGAGGGCGCGATCGTCCAGTATGATCCTGTGGAGTCGCTACAAGAGCGGCGGGTGGCATAGGCCAAAGCCGCGTCGGCATTCGACCGCGATGTCTTGATCGGATAACGACCCTCCCGGATCAAACTCTCCGGGAGGGCACTGAATTCAGGCGACGAAGCGGCCGGCGAAGGCGACTTCCTCCAGCGGCTTGCGCGGGGTGAGGACCTCGCGTTCGCGCAGCCCCTCGGGCAGAGTCGAGGGGTCAGCGATGCGGCCGATCGCGGCGGCGGCCTCCACGCGAAAGCGCTCCGGAATCTCCAGCAGCTCGCGCGCCTTGTCGAAGTCGAGCCCGGTCATGCCATGCGCATGATAGCCCAGCTTGAGGCTCTGCAGGCCGAGCTGCGCCCAGGCGGCGCCGGTATCGAAGCTGTGGCTGTGCAGTGGCGTCGCGTTGCCGTCCGGGCCGGCGCTCAGCGTGTCCGAGGCGAAGATAATCAGCGCCGAGGCATTCTTCGCCCAGCTCTGGTTGAAGGGAACGAGGATGGAGAGGAACGTCTCCCAATGCGCGTCGCCATTGACGGAATAGAGCATCCGCCAGGGCTGGTAATTGAACGCGGAGGGCGCCCAGCGGGCAGCGTCCAGGATGGTGCGCAGGTCCGCGTCGGAAATCGCCGAGCCGTCATAGGCGCGGGGCGACCAGCGATCGAGGAAGATGGGATCGAGCGCGGTGTCAGTTGTGCGGGTCTGGGCATCCGCGAGCAGGGTGGACATCGAATTCTCCTTGGGAAACGGGTAGCGGCCACTGCTTCCCGCGACCGCCTAGCCTTGGTTTCTAGCAAATGACACCATCCGGAGAACCGGGATAATATTGCACGATCTTTTCGATTTTCCTGAAAAGCCGGTACCCCGGAGAAAATCAGGCGGAGGTGACGGCGGTCACCTTTTCGCGGTGACGCAGCGGGGCGCCAAGCGGTACGGGCCTACCGATCATCATCGCCCACTCGGGTTCCGCAACCGCACGCGCCACCGCCTTGGCCAGCGTCAGATTATTGGCGACGCCGCAGGGCCCCGGCGCGGCGAAATCACACCAGCGTCTCTTCCGCCGTCCCGGCCTGATGCTCGAACAGGGTCCGATAAACCCCGCCTTCCATGCCGAGCAGCGTCTCATGATCGCCATCCTCCACGATCCGCCCCTGATCGAATACCAGTATCCGGTCGAGCGAGCGAACGGTCGAGAGGCGGTGCGCGATCACGATCGCGGTGCGGCCGCCCATCAGACGCTGGATCGCATCCTGGATCAGCACCTCGGACTCGGAGTCGAGGCTGGAGGTCGCCTCGTCGAGGATCAGGATCGGCGCATCGGCGAGGAAGGCCCGCGCCAGCGCCACGCGCTGCCGTTCACCGCCCGAGAGCTTCACGCCCCGCTCGCCGACCAGGGTGCGATAGCCCCTGGGCAGACGCACGATGAAATCATGCGCATTGGCCAGCGCCGCCGCCCGCTCGATTTCCGCCATGGTCGCATCGGGACGGCCATAAGCGATGTTCTCGGCAAGGCTGCGGTGGAACAATATGGGTTCCTGCGCCACGATCGCGATGCTCCGCCGCAGGCTCGCCTGCTGCACCGCGCGCACATCCTGCCCGTCGATCAGCACCGCGCCGCCCGTCACGTCATAGAGGCGCTGGATGAGCTTCACGAAGGTCGTCTTGCCCGAGCCCGAGCGGCCGACCAGACCGACGCGCTGGCCGGCGGGGATGGTCACGTCGAGATCCTCGTAGAGCGCCGTCGAATGCCCGCCATATTGAAAGCGCACATGATCGAAGCGGATTTCGCCCATCTCGACCGCGATGGGCCTGGCGCCCGGCGCATCCTCGATATCGAGCGGCTCGTCATGCAGCCGCACCAGTTCCTCCATGTCGTTCACCGAGCGCTGGAGTTGCGAGACCTGCTGGCCGATGTCGCGCAAATAGGCGTGGATGATGAGATAGGTGGTGAGCACATAGACGACATCGCCCGCGCTCGCCTGCCCGCCCCACCACAGCCAGATCGCGCCGCCCAGCACAGTCGCCCGCACGATCCAGAGCAGCGACACCTGTACCAGATTGCCGATCGTCCCATAGGTCCATGTGCGGCGCGTGCGGCGGCGCCACTTGGCGATGATCTGCCCCACGCGTGCATCCTCGCGCTCCTCCGCGCCGAAGCCCTTCACCACGCTGTTCGCGCCGATCGAATCCGCCAATATGCCGCCCATCGCCGTGTCCCAGCGATTGGAGAGCGAGGCGGCAGGCGAGACGATCCGCATAGAGATGAACACGGTGAGCGAGATATAGAGGATCGAGCCGATCGCCATGACGAGGCCAAGGATCGGCCAGTGCAGCGCCAGCAGGATCACCGCGCCCGTCAGCACGATGACCGCCGGGAAGATGCCCAGCAGCAGCACGTCGTCGAGCAGATCGAGCGCCCACATGCCGCGCGTGATCTTGCGCACCACCGAGCCGGAGAAGCTGTTCGCATGCCAGTCGGTCGAGAGGCGCTGGACGCGGTGAAAGGCCTCGCCGCCCACCGCCTGCATGATGCGCAGAGTGAGGCCGATGATGCCGAAGATCGCCGCGCGCCCGAAGATCACCGGCAGCAGCGTCAGCGCAGTCATGCTCGCGAAGGCGGCGAGCGCGGCATCGCGGCCCGCCACGCCGCGGTTCAGCGCATCAGTGAGCCGCCCGGCGAAGATCGGCACGGTCATCTCCGCAGCCGTGCTGACCATCAGCACGCCCAGGATGAACGCAACCCAGCCCGTGTGCCGGGCCCAATGGCGGAACGTGAATCCGAGACCGAGACGAATGGCGTCCGCGCGGTCCCGTGCGGTCTTGTTGCTCATGGCTGCGTCGGCACGCGAGGCGCGCCGTCCTTTGCTGACTGGAAGAGATCACGATGGTGGCGGAGGAAAGTCCGCCACGGAAAATTCTAGGCGCGCGTAGTTCGGCCCAGATGGGAGCGGCGTGCATGCATGACTGGATTGATCATCAATTGCCCTCCCTCGTTCGCGTGATCCGGACTGCGGCGTTAACCCATTTTCGGAGCACAAGTCAATGCACGGGCGCGGAGCCTGTATGACTTGTGCTTTTCTTGCACCGGGCCCCTTCTCTGCTCCATTTGCTCTGGGCTTGTCGATCGGCCGCCCTTTTTCCTGCCGCGACATGGACGGCACGGCCCGAACGAGTGGATGGGAGCCAGGGCGGGCCACTGCCAGCCCAGTCAAGGAAATGTGCCAGAGGGGCCAGCCAAGGGCGTTGGCAGGGCCGGGCGGCTGCGGCATAGCCGGGGTTGCATTTGTCCACGCCGCGCTCCCGGGGAACGCGCGGCCGGCGCCAATGGGGAGAGGATATGAAACAGCGTCTGCTCGGCATGCTCGCGGCCACTGCCGCGCTCGGCGCGTTCGCAGCGTCGACCTTTCAGGCGGCGGCGCAGAGCGGCGCGAACAGCGGCATCGATCACGCCCGGATGGTCAATGCCGATGCGCAGCCCGGCCAGTGGGCTAGCTATAGCCGCACCTGGGACGAGCAGCGCTACTCCCCCCTCGATCAGATCAACGACAGGAACGTCGGCCGCCTCGGCCTCGCCTGGTATGACGATCTCGACACCTATCGCGCGGTGCAGGCGACGCCGATCGTGATCGACCGCGTGCTCTACAACCAGACCATCTTCAATGTCGTCACGGCCTATGACGCCAAGACCGGCAGGAAGCTTTGGACCTTCGATCCGCAGGTCGGCAAGGAATGGGCACGACTCGCCTGCTGCGGCCCTTCCGCGCGCGGCCTCGCGGCGTGGGGCAACAAGATCTACACCGCCACGCTGGACGGGCGCCTGATCGCGCTGGACAAGGCCACCGGCAAGGAAATCTGGACCACGCAGACCTTCCCGCCGGGCAACGAATATTCGATCACCGGCGCGCCGCGCGTCTATGATGGCAAGGTCGTCATCGGCAATGGCGGCGCGGACTGGGGCTCGCGCGGCTTCGTCTCCGCCTTCGATGCAGAAACCGGCAAGAAGCTGTGGAAATTCTTCATCACCCCGACCGACCCGGCCAAGGGCCCTGACGGCGAGGCTTCCGACGAGGCGATGAAGATCGCCCAGCCCACCTGGCACGGCAAGTTCTGGGAAGCGGGCGCCGGCGGCAATGCCTGGGACAGCTTCGCCTATGACCCCAAGCTCAACACCGTCTATATCGGCACCGGCAATGGCAGCCCGCACATGTGGCACTTCCGCAGCGAGGGCAAGGGCGACAATCTGTTCCTCTGCTCCATGGTCGCGGTCGATGCCACCACGGGCAAGTATAAGTGGCACTATCAGATGGTGCCCGAAGAGGACTGGGATTACACCTGCACCCAGCCGATCGTGCTGGCCGACATCAAGATCAAGGGCAAGCTGCGCAAAGTCGCCATGCAGGCGCCCAAGAACGGCTTTTTCTATGTGATCGATCGCGAGACGGGCAAGCTCATCTCCGGCGACAACTACGTCTCGGTCAACACCTGGGCGAGCCATATCGACATGAAGACCGGCCGCCCGGTGCTCGTGCCCGGCGCGCACAACACGACCACGCCGCACCTCATGAGCCCGAGTTGGATGGCCGCTCACAGCTGGCAGCCGATGAGCTACAGCCCCAAGACAGGCCTCGTCTACTGGCCCGTGCAGGAGCAGGGGTCGGTCTATGCCCGCGCCGAGGACGGCAAGTATAAATATACCAAGGGCCGCAACAACACCGCCCAGGACCCGACCAGCCAGCCGGAGCTGCGCAAGACGCTGATGGCGCAGGCCATAGCGGACGAGAAGGCCTATCTAATCGCCTGGAATCCGGCGACCCGCAAGGAAGCCTGGCGCGTCCCCTATCCCTTCCCCGGGTCGGGCGGCGTGCTGACCACGGCGGGCAATCTGCTGGTGCAACTCACGGCCAACAAGAGCCTCGCCATCTACAGCGCGGACAGGGGCAAAAAGCTCTGGGAGATGAACATCGACCAGGGCGGTCAGGCCGGCCCGATCACCTACATGATCGACGGCGAGCAATATATCGCAGTCAATGCGGGCTGGAACGGCTCGCCCGCCTACAAGATGCCACGTGACTTCCGTTATGGCACTGCCAAGCTGCTGGTGTTCAAGCTCGATGCGAAGGGCGTGACGCTGCCGCCGATGAAGGCGCAGACCGAGCAGGCCTATCTGCCGCAGGAGCGCGTGCCGGCCGAGACCGCCAGACGGGGCGCCGAACTCTTCGCCAGCAATGGCTGCAATCGCTGCCATGGCGACAATGCGGTGGGCGGCATCCGCGACCTGCGCAAGATGAGCAAGTCGACGCACGACGAGTTCCTCGACATCGTATTGGGCGGCACCCGCGCGGAGAAGGGCATGCCCTCCTTCAGCACTGCGCTCAATGAAACGCAGGCGAAGGATATCCATGGCTATCTGATCGTGCGGGCGCAGGAGGATTGGTGATCCTGGGGGGCGTTCGCGCCCTCTTCCCAGCCGTATATGTGGAGGCAGGATCGGCCTTTAATCTACGGGAGGAGGCCGTTGCATAAGCCCCCTCCCCGTCATTCCCGCGAACGCGGGAATCCAGTCCCCACGTTCAATTAACAGCATAGCGAGGAGCTGGATTCCCGCATTCGCGGGAATGACGAAGAAATGACCTTGGAGGCGTTTCGCCGCAATCCCTCTCTGGCAGGAGCAAAAGGAAGCCCCTCCTCCCAAGCGGAGGAACAGGCCGGTTGATCCCCGCGAAGTCCGGCCCTAACGCCGCCGCATGATCTATCTCGTCCGCCACGGCCAGACCGAGTTCAACGTCGCCCGCCGCTTTCAGGGCGGGCTGGATTCGCCGCTGACCGCGCTCGGCGCCGCGCAAGGCCGCGCCATGGGTCTCAAGCTGCGTGAGCTGATCGATCCGGTAGGCGCGGCGATCTTCACCAGCCCGCGCGGGCGCACGCTCGAGACGGCGCGGCTGATCGCGCAGGAGGCGGGCATCACCTCGCCGCTCATCGTCGAGGATGGGCTCGCCGAGATTTCGCTCGGCTCCTGGGATGGCCGGACCGGCGCGGAGATCGATGCCGAGACGAATGGCCGTTGGAGCAGCCTCGACCGACAGAACTGGTATTTCGAGACCCCCGACGGCGAACGCTACGACGCCTTCTCCGCACGCCTGCAGGCCGCCCTCGCCCGCGTCGCCGCGCATCCCGCCGCCGTCCGGATCATCGTCTCGCACGGCGTTGCGGGACGTGTCCTGCGCGGCCTCCACGCGGGGCTTGCGCGCGAGGACATGCTTGCCCTCACCGTACCCCAGGGCGTGATCTACCGCCTCGACCCCGAGCGCATCGTCGAGATCGACTGCAGCGACGCGATCGCCTGAGCTCCGGCTCGGACATGCGAAGGGCCCCGGATGCGATCCGGGCCCCCTGCAAGTCATCTCGCGATGAATATCGCGATCAGAACTTCTTCTTGGCGCTAATGCCCCATTCGCGTGGGCGGCCCCAGCTCGATTCCACGGTGCTGAAGCTGTTGTAGAAGTCCAGCTTGCCGACCGAGTAGAGCTTGTCCGTCAGGTTCGTGCCGAACAGCGAAGCCGACCAGTCGCCCTCTTCGTTCTCCCAGGTGATGCGGGCATTGAACAGGGTGTAGGGTGCCTGGCTGGCGCGCAGATTGTTGTTATCGGCGAAATAAACCCGGCTCTGATAACTCATGTCGCCATGCAGCGACAGGAAGCCGACCGAACCCATGTCGATCCGGTAGGTCGTACCGGCGCTGATCGTCCATTCCGGCGCGCGGCGTGGACGGCAGGTCTTGCACGGCGATTCCGCCGCCGCGCCGGCCTGCCCCGCTGCGATCAGCACGGCCGGGTCAGCCTTGCCCAGATCCTTGTACTTGAAGCCGAGATAGCCAAGGCTGCCCTCGATCGTCCAGTTGCGGATCGGCTCGGCCAGCAGCTCGACCTCGACGCCCGGCATATGCGCCTTGCCGGCATTCTGGATGATGGTCGTGACGCCAGGATTGGTGTCGAAGGTCGTGTTGAGCTGCAGGTTCTTGTAAACCATGAAGAACACGTCAGCGTTGATGCGCAGGCGCCGGTCGAACATCTCCGACTTCACGCCCAGCTCGAACGCATCGAGATCCTCCGGGCCAAAGCTCGCCTGCGTCTGCAGGTTGGTCGGCCGCGGATTGAAGCCGCTGCCGCGGAAGCCGCGCTGGTAACTGAGGTAGGTCATCACCTCCGGCGACCACTGATAGGAGAGGTTGACCATCGGCGTGAAGCGGTTCGCCGACGTCGTCAGCGGCACCAGCGAGAGCGGCGCGGCCGGCCGGCCGCCAGCGCCCGGGAAGATGACGTTCGTGCCGTCACGCTTCAGGCGCCGCTGGAGGACTTCCTTTTCGTCATGCGTGTAGCGCAGGCCGGCGGTCAGGGTCAGCGCATCGCTCAGATGGTTCACCAGATGCGCGAAGGCCGCGTAGTTCTTGGTGGTCTGGCTATCGATGCGGTCGATGTCGCCGGTCAGGTTCGCGGGATAGGGATTGGCGATCGAGATGTTGGAATTGTAATCGTCCGCGTGGAAGTAGAAGGCGCCGACAGTCCATTCCGTCACCTCGCCAAACGCCAGGCCGCTCAGGCGCGCTTCGGCCGTGAACTGCTTGTCGCTGAAATAGTCGTAGGTGTGGTTCTGGGCCAGCGGCGAGCCGTCGGAATCGCGGCCGAAATTGCTCACCAGCTTGCGGTAGCCGACGATCAGCTTGCCGTTCAGCTCTTCGGTGCCGAGCCAGTCCAGCGTGCCCGCGACCCCCCAGTTGGTCACCACGGTCTCATTGGGTGTCTGGATGCCGCTGACCGGATCGACGAAGCTCGCATAGATTTTGTGCGGATCGCTGGTTAGGAAGCGCTGGTCGAAGGGCACGCCGAAATTGGGGAGCGCGACCTGCCTGTTGAACAGCGCCGCGCCGCCCGCGCCGGTCGTGTTGGCGATGTTCGGGTTGATCGCGAAGATATAGTCCGGCGGGCCGCTCTGGTCGACATGCATCAGGTCGCCGGAGAGATTGAGCTCGAACTGGTCGCCCATCTTGTAGAGGAAGGCGGCACGGCCGCCGATCGACTGCTCGCTGCCCATCTCGCCGACGTTGCAGCCCTTGTTGCTGCCATTGCCGGAAACCTGGGTCGGCAGAGCGAAGGCATTGTCGGCCGCGCTGCCGACCGTTCCCATGATCGGGGTGTTGGTCGTCGTGTTCCAGCCGACCACGCCGTCGTTGATGCCGGCGAGCTCAGGCGTGCCGCGCGCCTTCATGTCGCAGACGAAGTCGACCACCTTGACGAAGCCGTCACGGCGCTTGGCGGAGAAGGAGAAGCGGGCGAAGAGATTTTCGGCCAGCGGCGTGTTGAAGGAGGCGCGCACTTCCAGGCGGTTATAGTTGCCGACCGTTCCCTCGATCGCGCCCTCGGTGTTCGGCCCCGGCTTCTTGGTGATCAGGCGGATGACGCCGCCGATCGCATTCTTGCCGAACAGCGTGCCCTGCGGGCCGCGCAGCACCTCGACGCGCTCCAGATCGAGCAGATCGGTGATGGAGCCGAGGTTACGGCCGAGCACGATGTCATCGATGTAGATCGGGACGGTGGCTTCCTGCACGGCCTTGAAGTCGTTGTAGACGAGGCCGCGGATGCTCGCGGAGAGCGTCGGGCCGAAGCCAGCGCCGAGCTGGTTGAGCACCACGTTAGGTGCGGCGCTGGCCACGCCAAGAATATTGGTTGCGCCGCGCTCCTCAAGCTTGGCGGCGCTGATCGCGCTGATGGCCAGCGGGGTCTTCTGCAGATTTTCGGAGCGGAAGCGCGCCGTAACGACGATTTCCTCGACCCCGGCGGCAGCCTGGTCCTGCGGAGCGCTCTGCTCCTGCGCCTGTGCGGTGCCCGTAAGGCCGGCGACCAGCGCGGTCGCAAGCATCAAAGGCGCGCCCGAAAGGCGGAAACGCGCAATACGAGTGTAAGATTTCATCTTTCCCCTCCTGTGAAACGAATTGAATCGTTGCCAGGCCGTTTGCCGACCTTGTTTGGAGAACCGTTAGCACCGGAATAGCTACCAAGCTAGAGAAAACCACAGCCAGACGCGACAACGGATCGAGCGGCCTATAGCACCGCTCGATCCGTTGGTCATCGTCAGGATCGGTCACCGTCGTCCTGGGGTAGCCTCATCGCCGCCGAGCGGCAGGCAGAGGTCGGGAGAAGAGCCGACGGCCGGAAAGATTTCTCCGGCCGTCGACCTTCACCCCCTCGTCAATGCGGCCCCGTTCCGTCCGACTTTGCGCCCCAATCCTCATAGGCGCGGGCGATGAGATAGGCATGGATCGCCTCCACATCGTCCTGTTTGAGCAGGTCCGCGAAGCTCGCCATGCCCTTGTCCTGGTAGATGCCCTTCAGCACGATGTCATTGAACTTGCCGTGCGTATCGCGGGTCATCTTGCGAAGATCCTTGACCCCGCCCGTGGCTTGCTGGCCATGGCACACGGCGCAGGTCTGCGCGTAAAGCTGGGCGCCCCGTGCAATCGTCGCCTCGCTGGCGTTGGAGCGCGGCGGCTCCTCGGCCTTTTCCTCGGGCTTGATCGGCGGAAGCTGAACATTGCCGCCCAGCCTGAACACGAGCAGCCGTGCCGAGGCGCGCGGCAGTTCGGTTCCCGCGCCCCGCTCGATCTGCGCGGCACCACCGCCCCAGCCGGCATTGACCGCGATATATTGCACGCCGTCCAGCATGTA
>JAFKLU010000118.1 GCA_017304105.1 Sphingomonadales bacterium | reverse complement strand
CCTGCCTGCCCGCCGCGCCGCCTCCCTCGATCGCACCGATCACGCGCAGCCCCCGTGCGTCCTCGCGAACGGCCTCGATCCGCCCGATCGGCTGGTCGAGGCGGTGCTGCCAAAGCAGCGGCAAGCCTTCTTCGCCACGCCGGGCGAGGCTCGGCGCGAAGGCCCCCGGCGAGATCACGTCACCGCCCGTGTCGACATGATCGAAGATGGCCGCATAACCGGCGAAGCGAACCGGCAGCGTGTCGCCCGCCGCTGTCATGCCGCAGCCTCGCCGAGACCGAGCATCGCGCGCTTCTCCTCGTCCGAAAGAAAAGGCGCCGCAGCGACGCGATCCCACAGGGCCATGCGATCTTCGACGAGGGCGGGCAGCGCATTCAGATCGATCGACAGCGCGAGACCGGGCACGAAAGGCCGAAGCCCCTGCGCCAGCGCACCCAGTATCTTCTCCGCGAGTGGCAGCACCGTCTGCCGCCAGAGCGCCTTGTTGGCCTCGCGGTAATTGGAATAGGTGCTGTCCCCCGGCAGCCCGATCAGCACGGGCGGGACGCCGAAGGCGAGCGCGATATCGCGCGCCGCCGCCGCCTTCAGTTCCACGAAATCCATGTCCGCGGGCGAAAGGCTCATCGATTGCCAGCTCAGCCCGCCGTCGAGCAGCAGAGGCAGTCCGGCATTGCCCTGGCCCTGGAAGGTCTGTTCAAGCTCGGCCTTCAGCCTGTCGAACTGCTCGGAGGAGAGCACGCCCCCATCCTTCGGATTATAGATCAGCGCGCCGGATGGGCGCGCCGCATTTCGAGCAGCGCCTTGTTCCAGCCGGTGGCGGCATTGTGGATCGCGACTGGCCCGGCCGCCGCGCCGAGACAGCCAAGCCCATAATGGTCGTTGGTCGGATTGAGCGCCTTCACATGGATGACCGCTGTCCGCCCGGCCGCATCCTCACTGGCATAGCGCATCTCGCTCTGGCCAGCGCGGTAGCGATAGACCGGCAGGCCATCGGGTCCATGACCGATCTGCACATAGCCATTGCCGTGCAGCAGGATGTGCGCGGCCAGCGTTTCGACGAGGCTCTGGCCAGCCGACCGCGCCGCCACGAGCCGCAGCGCCTCCTCGGCTTTCCCCGCCTCATCGGCTCTGGCGACCAGCGTAGCGCTGCCCGCAGCCTCGCTCACCAGTCGCATCGCACGCTGCGCGACCGGATTGCTCAGCACGGCCGCTTTGAGCTGCGCCTCATAATCCTGCGGCCAGGGCTGATCCCCCAGCCAGCTCACATTGATCCAGGCACGCGCCAGCGGCGGGCGCGCGCTAGCCGGCGCGGCCTTGCGTCCAAACCATCTCACATCTTGTCTCCTTGGGAGCCTGCCCGCGAGGCGAGCGAGGGGCAAAAAACTCGCGGCTTCCGACGTTTCCGGCCGGAACTGCCACTCTCCTCCTTCGGCAAAGGAGGGGGCAGGTAATGGCGTGCACGGCGTCGCTCGCGCGGCGATCAGCCGGAGCTGTCCAACACCCGATCTTGTCTAAACAGAATGGCTACCGGCGGCTGCCGGATCGTCCGCTGCCGATCTTCGATCGACAAGCCCGCCTCAGGCCGCGATCAACCCCATGCCCACGCCTTTGACCGCCGCGGAGGTCCGGTCCGACACTTCCAGCTTCTCGTAGATCCGCCGCATATAAGTATCCACCGTGCCCGGCGAGATGGCGAGGATTTCGGCGATGACGCTGTTGCTCTTGCCACGCGCAACCCAGTCGAGAATCTCCTTCTCGCGGGTCGAGAGCTGGCGGTCGCGCGTCACTTCGTCGGCGAACAATGCGCAGATGCGCAGATGCGCCGCCTGCGCAGCGAAGTGCAGAAGCGCGAGATGGCCCGGGCTGATGTCCGTCTCTTCCGTCATTTTGCCGATGCCGACGACCGCGTTGCGATTGTTCGGGCCGTAGCAGGGCATGGAGAAACCGTCCGAAAATTCGAGCCGCCGCATCGCCTGCAGGAATTCGCGTTCCTCCGAGGTGAGTTCCGTACTTCTCCACACGTCCGTCCAGCGGATCGGCATGCCCGATGCCAGTGCCGCGCGCGGCACGATGTCGAGGCGCTGGAAGTCATACGAAAGGTAGAGCTCTATCTCCTCCTTGGAGAAGCCGTGCTGCAGAGGAACGGTCGCTGGCAGGTTGGTCGTCGTGCGGACCCAATAATAGCTCACGCCCTCGAATCCGTGGCGACTGAAATAGCGCGTCATCTGCCGCCACAGGAGCGGCAGGCTCGGAGCGCTCGCGATCCGCCTCAATATATCTTCCACGCGGAAGAACCCCACAATCAATTAGGGATGGCCATCGTCCGCCCATATGACGTCAAAAGCAAGCGATTCGAAACACATGATAAGTTTTTGAATAACTATACTTTCCAAGAACAGCGCACGCGGACGGGAACTTTTCCTCGCAACTATACGGCAAGTTGAGCGCTCAACCTGTGGCTGTCAGAAGGGCGAAACGTGCTATGGATGCTCCGATCACGGCACCCCGTTGTCAACGCCCAGGATGGCGACAAGCCCCTCCTGCAAGGGATCATTCAACCTGATCAGCATTTGGCTCTATCGAGTCGAATTCCCGATCTTGGGCTCTTCTAACCAAACAGCGTCACGCTGTCAAGACATTTTTGCCATATAGGTTAGACATCCTCCCAGCGACCACGGCCCGGCGGCAACGGAAAGCGTGGCGCGATGCCGCGCGCCAACAAGCGGCCGCAGGATAGCGAACGCCGTCTAATTTTGCGAACAAGGCCAAAATGATGTCTGGCTCACGGTCGACGCCTCGCGGCTGTCGGGTACCATCCGGGAATGGATAAGCCCATTCCCCTCTCAGGCCGCATCGCGGTGATCGAGTTGTCGGAAAATTGGGGCGCATCCGGTCGCGAGGCTGAACGCGCCTGATTCCACCCGCACGCGAAACTGGGCAGGAGCCTCCGTCTGGATGCGGGCCAACATACCTGGCGGTATGCCCAGACATGTTGTCATCACCTCAAACAACCATCAGGAAGGTGGGATTCTCTTACTCTGAATGGCCAAAACCCGGACGCGCACTTCCCGCGATTCCCGGCGCCCGCCCAGGTCGTGGCATGGCTCGATCACTTTCCTTTTGCGGGACGTGGTCGAGCCATGCTTCGGTGATCCTCTCGATCAGAACTCGACGCCGACCTGCGCATAGAAGAACCGTCCGCGCGTATCATAGATACCGCCGGCGGTGACGCTGGCGCTTCCCGACAGACCCGAGTTGGAGAAGGAGGTGATCAGTGGGGGCTGGCGGTCGGTCAGGTTCTTCACGCCCAGCGTGAAAGTGTAGCGATCCTGCGTGCGGAACGCCGCCTGCAAGTCGTGATACACATAGGGTGCGATGCGATTGCCATTGTCGCCGGGCAACGCCGGATCGTCCACCGCCGCAAGATTGGCCGCGCTCGTGCCCTTGAGCGCCGTACCAAGAATGCGGGCTCCATATGCGATGGTCACGCGGTCGTTTGACAGTTCGAGCTGGACGTTACCCTGATCGCGGATCGCATCGAAACGGCCGGTGAAATCGTTGTTGTTCCCACCCTGGAATTCGCGACGAGACCGCTCGAAGAGATGCGCATAGCTGACATTCAGCGCCATGCTGAGGCTGCCCACCGGCCAGGAGATCCTCCCCTGCGCATCCAGCCCGCGCACGCGCTCGTCCGCGATGTTGAACAATTGCGTGCTGATCGTGGTGATGCCGCGGCTGCCTGTCGCATTGCGGGAAATGAGGCTGCAGAACGCATCGGGCAGGCCGGTCTGGTCGACATAGCATTGCCGCACCACCTCGACCGGCGAGAGTGAGCCGATCACATCATCGAGCTTGATGTCATAATAGTCGATCGAGCCGGTGAAGCGCAGTAGGCTTGGCACCCGGAAGACAGCGCCAGCGCTGAATGTGCGGCCAGTCTCCGAACGCAGATTGGGATTGCCGCCGGTGCGGTTGCCGGTCGGTGTGCCGCCGGGCGCCTGACTCACGATGTAGCCGGCGCCAAGCTGCGCGACGCAGCTCGCCGGCGGCACGAAGCCGGGATCAATGACACCATCCTGCGGGGCGATGTCGTTGGCGCACGGATCGCTCACGACGGAGGTCGCAGTGTTGATGGAGCTGAACAGCTCGCCCACATTGGGCGCGCGTGTCGCCTTGCCGTAGGAAGCGCGGAAGGAAAGGAAGGAAGTCGGGCGCAAGGTCGCGCTGGTGTTCCATGTCACTTCCGTGCCGACCGTGCTGTAACGGCTGAGGCGCGCCGCGCCGTTCAGTTCGAGCAGGTCGTCGAAGAGGGGGAGGCGCAATTCGCCGAATACTTCCTTGACGTCCGTGCTGCCGCTGGCGGCCGCGATCTGCCGCGTGGCGTTGGACCCGTCGGCGAGCGAGGGATGCACGCGCGCCTTCGTCGTTTCCTTGCGATATTCGACGCCGATCACCGCACCCAACGCGGAGCCGCCGATGGTCAGCAGATCGCCGGAGATGAAGGCCGAGGCAACATGTTGCTGGCTGCGGATGTGGGTGAGGACATCGGGGATCACGGTCCAGTCGATGACCGCCTGGGTGATGCTGTTATAACCGAAGATGTTGATCGGAACGCAACCGGGCAGCGCATAAGCGCCCTGGCAATTGTTCATGCCCGCATAGAACTTGTTGCGGTCGATGGAATTCCCATCCTCCTGCGTCATGTCGACGCGGCCATACTGATAATAGGCCTGCCACTTGAACCGGCCCAGATCGCCCTTGGCGCCGACAGCCACGCGATACAGGTCGCGATCGATGGACGAGGTGCGCACGCCATATTCGGTCAGGCGCCGGCTCTGCGTCTGCGCATTGTTGATGTTGGTCGCGCCAACCGTCGTCAGGAATGCCGCACGGCCCGGCGCATTGGTCGGGATCGGGCCAAGATCATAGGCATTGACGCCCTGCCTCGCGGCGAACTGGAAGAATGAGGGCTCAAGCGTCAGATCAGCGCTGGTGCGGGCATAACTGCCTTCGAGGAACAATTCCGTTCCGCCGCCCGCATCATAGGTCAGCCGGCCGGAGAGCAGACCGCGTTCGAGCGGAACCTGCAAATTGCGATCGAGCACGCGCTGATAGAGCGGGACGGCCGCGTTGAAGGCCGTCGGGGCAGCCCCCGCAGCCGGGAAGGTCCAGGTGCCGGTCGGCCCGGTGGTCAGGAAACGCCCTCCTGCCACGGCCGAGCTGCCGGACCCCATCGTATAGGCAGAACAGCACGCTGCCGCCGCGCTCGAAACCATCGCCCTGACCGGAAATGCCGGACCGCAGGGTCGCCCGCACGCCGTTATAATGATCCTTGAGGATGATGTTCACGACGCCCGACACCGCGTCCGCGCCGTAGACCGCCGAATTGGCGCCGGTGACGATCTCGATCCGCTCGATCATCGCGGACGGGATGGCGTTGAGGTCCACCGCGCTGGTACCCGGATCGGACGCGATGTGGCGGTGGCCGTTGACCAGCACCAGCGTGCGCTGCGCACCAAGGCCGCGCAGGTTGATCAGCTCGGTACCGACGTTGAAGCCGCGATTGGCAACGCTGATGTCCTGATTGGACGCGCCAAACGCATTGCCGAGCTGCGGCATCTCGTTGAGAACGTCGGCAGCCGTCGCGGCGCCCGTGCGGGCGATATCCTCGGCACCGATCCCGACAACGGGCTGGGGAGAGGAAAGATTGGTGGAGGCGAGGCGCGAGCCCGTAACCACGATCTGCCCCGCGCTCTCGTCGCCATCTGTCTGTGCATCGGCCGGCATGACGAAGGCGACGGCGCTGGCGAGCAAGGAAACGGTTCCGAACAGAGCAAACTTCGCGCGCATGGCGTCCTCCCCTGCCAGGGCACGGTGCCCGGCTTTCACTGCGCTTATTCCTGTATGAGAACTAGTTTGTCAATATGAACTAATAGGGAGAAAGGCCCAGCAGGGCATTTTGAGTCTGGCACTGTCCGGGATCGGCCGGGTCGGCCCGCCCCTGCAAAGCGCGGATTTCCGCCCGCATCGCTGCGAGATCATCGCGAAACTCGGGCGAGCCGTGTAGCGTTGCGACAACACTCGCTGCCGCTGTGCGCCCGGCTTCGACGGCACTGGCATTGTGCGCGCCGCACACCACCCGGCTTTCACCATAAGCGCGGCCACGTTGCAGGACGGCGCCGGCACGCCCGGGATTGGCCTCCGCCAGCACCAGCGCGACAGCCCAGCCCCAGCTCGTATGACCGGAGGGATAATCGTAACTCGTCTCCAGCTCGGAGCGCGGCTGACAGACCGGCCCGCGATCGATGAGCAAGGGCCGCTTGCGCCGATAATGATCCTTGGGACCCGCCACAGCCCCGGAGACATCCCTGCGCAGCCGCGTCAGCAACGTGACCGTTCGGGGGGCGTTCTGCTCGGTAAGGGTCACGCCAAGCGCACAACCGAACTTCTCCAGCATGACAGGCACGTCCAGCTTCACGTCCTGCGTCGCCGCCTGCCAGCGCGGCGTGCCTTCCAGACGCCGGGTCTCGCGGAAGATCCGGCGATCAGCCTCATAGCGCGCCGTGCCCGCAACGGGCGCCGGCGGCAGCACTGCGATCAGATCCGGGACGGCGTCGCCCAGATAGCTCCGTGGCGCCTCGTCGGCTGCGTGGATCGACGCCGGCACGACAAGCAGGCAGGCCAGAACCAGCGCTGATCGACCCAAATGTGTGATGTGCATCATCCCTCCATAACCTTCACCGGATTTGTCGATCGCGCCGCCATCTGCGCTCCGCCGCAGACGTGAATGACCTCGCCCGTGATGTAGGAGGCATCCGGCGACAGGAGGAAGGCGACCGTCCCGGCGATATCCTCCGCGCGGCCGAGGCGCGGAACAGGCGAGATTTCGAGCGCCCGTGCGTGCATCGCGGCGATCTCGTCCTGGGATCGGTTCTGGCGCGTGAACGGCGTGTCGACGAAACTGGGAGCCACGACATTGGCCGTAACGCCGATCGGGCCAAGCTCCACCGCAAGCGACCGCGTCAGGCCGACCAGCCCTGCCTTGGACGCCGTATAGGCCGGCACCGCACCGCTCAGCCATACGCGCGAGCCGATGTTGACGATGGCGCCGCCACCTTGCCGCCGCCACAGCGGGATCGCGGCCTTGGCGAGCAGCATCGGCACCCGCAGATTGATCGCGAAGACCGCCTCCCAGTCGTCCAGCGTGGCCTCCTCGAGCGACTGGGGACGATTGAGCCCGGCATTGTTGACCAGATGATCCAGCCGCCCGGCATGCGCGTCGATGAGCGGAACCATTGCCTGCACCGCATCGACATTCAGGAGATCCGCGGCGATGGCGATCACCGGCACGCCATGCCCTTCGAACAATTCCCGCGCAAAGGCCTCAAGCTGTGCTGAGTCCCGGTCGGTGATGACCACTCCGCTCCCCTTGTTCGCGAGGCGATCCACGATCGCACGCCCCATGGCGCCCGTCGCGCCCGTCACCAGCGCGACCCGCTCCGCCGCGGCCATCGCGCCATGACACGCGACAAGCGCAGCGCCGAAGCCAGGATTTTGTTTGGTCATCTCGCCTCCACAGGCCATCGTCAGAGCGTGCTGTTTATTGCGCGGTCGGCTCCGCGCCGATGAACTGGGCGGCCAGCAAACGACATTCCCGCGTGAGCGCGGCCGCAATGTCCCGCCGGGCATTCGAATTGAAGCGAACGGTCGGCATGGAAATCGTCAGTGAGGCCAGCGCCTCGCCATTCTCGCCCAGCACCGGCGCCGAGATGCCCGTGACGCCGAGAATGAATTCATCGCGGGCAACGCAGATTCCTTCGCGCGCCGCTTCGTCCAGCCGCTTGCGCAGATCCTGGACGTCGTTCACCGTCTCGCTCGTGAAGCGCTCGAACGTCGCGCGCGCCAGATATTCATCCTGGGTGCGCCTTGGCAGGAAAGCCAGGATCGCGCGCCCCGCCGCCGTGCGATGCAGCGGCACCACTTCGCCGACATGGAGAATGGTGACGAGCGCCTGCGGACCGATCTCCCGCGCCACAAGTTTCGCATTGTCGCCGCTGCGCACGTTCAGGAAGACCGACTCCCGCGTCTCCTTCGCCAGTCGCTCCAGCGGCCCTTGGGCGATGGCGCCCAGATCCCGCATGCGCGATTTGCGGAGCACCAGCTCTTCCAGCCTGTTACCGAGCTGATAGAGCTTTTCAGCCGGCGAATAGGCCACATAGCCCCGTGCCACGAGATTCTTGAGAAGCTGGCTGAGGCTGCTTTTAGGAATGCCCAGATGGTCGGCGATTTCGGTGTGCGACAGGCCAAAGGCGCTCTGGTTGAGCAGCTCGAACAAGTCGAGCACGCGGTCGGCAGACTTCACGGCAGAAGGTGGAGTGTCGGTCACGCTGGCTCCTTGGCTGGGCAGCCTCTGTCTAGGCCGGGGAGTTCACATATGCAATCTTTCTCAGTTCATATTGACAAATTAGTTCCTATATAAGAATTGACCGTCTCTTTCGCCGTGATCGGCGGCCCCACTTTCATTCCAGGTGGTCATGTCACTTCCCGGCACAGCCTTTCTCGCCTTGTGGAACGATCGCGGCGGCGACCGCAACGATTACGAAACATGGCACAGCCGCGAGCATGTGCCCGAGCGGCTCGGCATTCCCGGTATCCTTGCCGGCCGCCGCTATGTGAACGGGCAAGGTCCGCTGCCCGCCTATTTCACGCTTTATCCGCTGTCGGACCTCTCCGTCCTGTCCAGCCCGGATTATGAGGCGGTGGTCGGCCGGCCGACGGCATGGTCGCGGAGCATGCGCCCTGCCCTCACGCGCATGTATCGTCGCGGTTGCGTGACGACCATCAGCCTGGGAGCCGGCCTCGCCGGTCATCTCGCCGCCGTGCTGCTGCGCAGAGATCGCACCGATCCGGACATCGGGATCTTCGACGCCGTTGCCGAGGATCCCGGAATCAGCGCGCTCCATCTGGGCGATATCGGCGAGATACCGCCGCTGCCGTTCGAGCCGCAACCGGACGATCTGCCGGACATGCATGGTATTCTGCTCGTGGAGGGGTTCGACGAGGGGATATTCCGGACATCGCTCGACCGGGTCGATGCGCTGATAGCGCAATCGGGTTATGCGAAGCTGACGGCCTGGACCTGCTATCGCCTGGCGTTCGCGCTGGACGAGACGGAGGCCGAGGATACGCTGCCTGCCAGCGCTTCATTCGTCGATCCGTCGCGGAATTGCGCGCTATGACCGCGCAGGACACCCCGCAGCCGGCTTATCGCTGGGTCATCCTTGCCCTGGCCTTCCTGGTATTGCTCACCAGCTTTTCGATCCGGCTCGCCTTGTCCAATGTCGCAATCCTCTTGCGCGACAGCCTGTCGCTCTCCGCGACCGCGGTCGGCGCGTTCGTTACGGCCTTCTATATCGGCTATGTCACGGCCAATGCGGTGGGCGGCGCCATTGCCGACCGTATCGGCGCGAGCCGCGTGACCAGCCTCGCCCTCGCCTCCCTAGCAGTCTTCACCTTCCTCTTCGGCTCGATCGGGGGCGCAGTCAGCGGCCTCATTGTCCAGGTGGCGATGGGTCTGTCGGCAGGAGTCTACTTTTCTGCCACCACGAAACTCGTCGGCGCGTGGTTTCCCTTGCGCGAGCGCGGGCGCGCATTCGGGATCATTTCGATGCCGTCCTCGCTCGCTGTCGTGCTGGCAAATACCATCTACCCGTTGATCGTCGATCTCTGGTCCTGGGAGACGCTTTATCGTGTCCTCGGCGGTTATGTCGCGGTCGTGGCGCTGCTCTGCTTCCTGTTCCTGCGTGACCTCCCCACGGCACAGCCCAAGGCCGTTGCGCGCGCCGGAACTGCCATCAGCACCGGTCAGGCGATGAAGGAGATGCTGAAGGACCGGAACTTCCTGCTGCTGGCCATCGGCGGTTTTGGCGGCAGCTGGGGCACCTGGGGTTTCGCCTTCTGGGCCAATGCGCTCATGGTGGATGGCCACGGCCTTTCGGTGGTCGAGGCTGGCCGGATCACGGCGATCTTCGGCATCGGCGCGCTGATCGCCAAGCCGCTTTATGGCCTCGCGTCCGATCTGCTGCCGGTCGAGCGCAAATATATGGTCGTCGCGAGCTATGTGACCTTCGCTGCCATGCTGCTCGTCTTCGGCTTGATCCGGCCGGAGTGGCTTTTCATCGCCGCGCCGATCCTGGGCGTCACCGCCTTCGTCTACAGCCCGATCATGAGCGCCATCCTGACCGAGATGATCGGCCAGCGCGCCGTCGGCACCGCGGCGGGGCTCATGAACGCCTTCTGGCAGACGGGATCGGTCGTCGTCCCGCTGGTCGTCGGCGCGGTCTTCCAGCTCACTGGCTCATTCATGGCCGCGTTCGCGGTCCTGGCGCTCGGCCCTGCGATCGGCAGCCTGTGCATGGCCGCGATCAAGAAAACCCCCGAGCCCTCCTTACGTAGGGCCCCTCCCCCTCCTCCGCTTGGAGGGCGACGGCGAAAGCGCACGCCGCGTGCGCATAGCGATTAGATGGATTCCGAGCGCATCCAACAGCGAACAATGGTGACGGGGTGACTCGCAAAGTGCCGTTCAACCGGGCGCCCTCAACTGAAGGGCGCCACGGTTAAAGCAGCGGATCTCCCGGCGTGCGATCGTCGATTGCCTTCTCCCAGCGCGCCACCGTAGCCGTCACGGTGAGGTTCGCGCTGGCGCTGGCGACGGTCCGCGTCATGTCGAGCAGCCGGTCAAAGGGCAGCACGAAGCCGACGATCAGCGCGGTCTGCTCAGGCGACACGCCGACGGCGGCAAGCACGGCTGCCAGCATGAAAAGCGAGGCGGACGGGATCGGCGCGGTGCCGAAGGCGGCGAGGGAGCCAGTCAGCAGCACGATGGCCAGCGTCGGCAAGTCCGGCTGGACGCCAAGCGCCTGCAGGGAGAAGATGCTCAGCAGCCCCACATACATGGCGGTGCCGTCCTTGCCGATGCTGGCGCCGATTGGCAGCACGGTAGAGGCAACGCCGGGTTCGATGCGCAGCTTGTCGAGCGCGATACGCAGCGCGACGGGCAGGGTCGCGGCCGAGGATGCGGTTGAGAAGGCGACGACCAGCGCGTCGATGATGCCCTTGAAGAAGCGCCCGACCGGCAACCGCGCGACGAACGCGATCAGCGGGAGATGGACGAACAGCACCTGCGCGATCACGCCGAGAGCGACGCAGACCGCCAGCCAGCCGATATTGGTGAAGACAGCCACGCCATTGTCCGCCACCGCGCGGGCGATGAGCGCACACACGCCGAAGGGCGTCACTTCCATGACCAGCCGCACGAGATGGAAGAGCACGCGCGAGGCGGACTGCAGCAGGCCCGCCATCGGCTTGCCTTCCTCGCCCGCGAGGATCACACCGAAGCCGAACAGCATGGCGAAGAAGATGATCGCCAGCATGTCGCCCTCGGCCAGCGACTGAACAATGTTGGTGGGCACAATGCCCATGAGCTGATCATAGATTGGCTTGGGCTCGCCCAGCGCATGCGCCTGCGCGCCGCCGATCGCCGCGCCGACGCCCGGCTGGACGATCAGCCCTGCCAACATGCCGAGGGAGACGGCAAGCACCGTGGTGAAGGCGAACAGAGCCACCGTCCGCCCGCCCACCGAGCCCAGTTTGCGCGGATCGGCCAGCGCCGTGACGCCGGAGGCGATGCTCACGAACACGATCGGCACCACCAACATGCGGATCAGCCGGACGAACAGATCGCCGACAAACCCGATCCAGGGTACGATAGCGGGGAGCCACAAGCCGATGAGAACGCCTAGCGCGAGGCCGCCTAGCACTCTTTGCCAGAGCGGCAGCGCGAACCAGCGCTTCAAGAGAGGCCGCCCCAGAAGCCCGGCTGCGGCGGGCTCAGCATCCCGGCCGCGGCGCTCACGCCGCCGGGGCGGTCGTGGGCCAGCCACAACGGGCCATCAAGATCAGCAAAAAGGCTGCGCGTGCCGATCAGCATGGCTGGCGCGATCGAGAGCGAGGAGCAGACCATGCAGCCCGTCATGATGCCAAGGCCGCGCGCCCGCGCCGCCTTCTCAAGCTCCAGCGCGCCGGTCAGGCCGCCTGACTTGTCGAGCTTGATGTTCACGATGTCGTAGCCATCCGGCAGCGCGTCGAGGTCTTCAGCGCTATGGATGCTTTCGTCCGCCGCGATGGGAATGGCGGACCGGAAGCCGGCCAGCGCACCGTCCTCATTTGCGGGCAGCGGCTGTTCGAGCAGGTCGATCCGCAGCTCGATCATCAGATCCTGCAGCGCACGCACGTCCTCGATCGTCCAGCTCTCATTGGGGTCAACGATCATGCGCGGGCGCGGCGCGGCCCGCCGCACGGCGCGCAGTTGTGCCGCCGGATCGCTGCGATCCACTTTCACCTTGACGAGCGGCACGTTCGCGATGGCCAGGGCCGCCTCGGCCATGCGCGCCGGCGTGTCCAGACCGACGGTCAGCGCCGTCGGGATCGGCTGAAGCGGCGTCGGTATGCCGAGGCTGGTCGCGGCGTCCGTGCCGGCGAGGCGCATCTCCAGATCCCACAGCGCGCAGTCGACCGCGTTGCGCGCCGCACCGGCGGGCAACAGGCCGAGCAGTTCCTCGCGCCCTACTCCGGCTTCCAGCGCATCACGCAGCGGCTCGATCGCGGCGATGGTGGTCTCCACCGTCTCGCCATAGCGTGCATAGGGCACGGCCTCACCCCAGCCGGTCAGACCGTCCTGGGTGATCCGTACCGTTACGACCTCGGCGGCAGTTTTCGTGCCGCGCGAGATGCGGAAGGGAGTGCTGAGCGGAAAATTCTCGCCCTGGACGGTCAGTGAGCGGCGCATGGGCTGGTCAAGCGGCTTCCGTTTTGGCGGCAGGCGCTGGCGCGTCGGCGAGCAGCCTATCGAGGATGGTCTCGACACCCATGCGATAAGGATCGGTGCATGGCAAGCCGAGCGCGTCGGCCGTCCGTGCGCAGAGTGCTTCGGCCTCAGCCTGCGGCAGGCTGGACGTGTTGAGGGCGATGCCGACGGCGCGCACATTGGGATTGGTGAGCGCGGCGACACGCAGGTTCGCTTCCAGGCACTTCGCCAGGTCGGGCACCTGATAGTGCGGGAGCCCGCGCATGTGCTTGCGCACCGGATCATGGCACATGACGATCGCGTCCGGCTGGGCGCCGTGCAACAGGCCGGTCGAGACACCGGCGAAGGAGGGGTGGAACAGCGAGCCCTGACCCTCGATCAGATCCCAGCCGCCGTCATGCCGGTCCGGCGAGATCTGCTCGATCGCGCCGGAGATGAAGTCCGCCACCACCGCGTCGAGCGGCACGCCGCTGCCGGCGATCAGGATGCCGGTCTGGCCGGTCGCGCGGAAGTCGGCCTTGACGCCACGCTTGGTGAGGCCCTGCTCCAGGCACAGGGTGGTGTACATCTTGCCGACCGAGCAATCGGTGCCAACGGTCAGCAGCCGGTTGCCGGCGCGGGGTTTGCCATTGCCGACGGGAATGCCGGGCTGCGGATCGCGCACGTCATGCAGATTGCGGCCGAGCCGGCCCGCGACTTCGACAAGGCGCTCGTCGTCCTTGAGGCGCTGGTGCAGGCCCGAGGCGATGTCGAGTCCGGCTTCCATTGCCGCGATGGCATCGGCGATAAGGTCCTCGCCAAGCCGTCCTCCGGCATTGGCGACGCCGAGCACGAGCGTCTTTGCGCCCGCTGCCGCTGCCAGCGCGAAGTCCATGCGCGGCAAGCCGAGGGTTAGGGGGCAATCGTCGTGGCGAAATTCGCCGACGCAGACGTCCGGACGGAAGACGGCAAGACCGCGCGAGGTCTTGATGCTGAGCTCATCATCGGAATGGCCGAGATAGAGAAGATAGGGCGTATTGATCATGCAGCGACTCTATCGAGCCGCCCGACCCGCTCCCAATATCCAACGCCGGGCTGCCTATGCACAATGGTTATATCTGCTCGATGACGGCCGCCAGCATGTCCAGGAACGCCGCTTCCGCACGGGAAGGCGGCCGGGTCTGCAGATAGACCGCGTTGATATCGAACGTGATCGCCGGCTGGAGCGGCCGGGAGGCGAGCCCCGACGTCATCGAGGCCTGCGCGGTGAAATTGTCGACGATCGCCATGCCGACACCCGCGCGGACGAGCGCGGCGGCGACGTAATAAGTGCGCGCCGATACCACTTCGTGCAGCACCACATCGAGCCGATTGAGCTCGCTCGACAGCATCCGGCCGATCGGGCCGCTCTGCACGGGACTGATGAACTTGTGCTCGCGCAGGTCGTCCAGATGGATGCGCGCCGGCGCGTCCGGAATGTCCTCCTCGCGATAGAGCACGACCAGTTCGCCCTCGCCGATCACCTGATGCGCCACCGGCGCGCTCAGCGGCACCTCGAAGCTGATCGCGATGTCCGTCTCGCGCTCGTAGAGTTTGCGGACCATCTCGTCGTGGTGGAGTGTCTGCAGGTCGAACAGGATCTCCTCATGCCCCTTGAGGAACCGCGCGACCGCTTCCGGTATGGCGCCAAGGCCGAGCGAGGGCAGCGCCGAGATGCGCAGCAGGCCGCCCCGCCCATGCCGCATGTTCTGCGCCGCCTGCCGCAGCGAACGGACGCGATCGTGAATGTCCGACACTTCGGCGAACAGCGTGTGCGCATCCTGCGTCGGGATCAGCCTGCCCTTGGCGCGTTCGAACAGCGGCAGGCCGATGGAGCGCTCGGCATGACGCAGCACCTTGGTCACCGAGGGTTGGGAGACATTGAGCGCGCGCGCCGCCGCGCTGACAGTTCCGTGCAGATAGACGGCGTGGAAGACTTCGATCTGGCGTAGATTCATGGCGCAACTCCTGAACCCTGTGGGCGGGCAACGCGATCCGCCTTGCCTTTGCGCCCCTATGCCATGAAGCTATGGCTTGCGAAACAACCGGGACTGGACGCCTTGCGGCACGACAGGGAAGTTTCGCCATCCGCGCGCCGCCCACAGGGAGAAAGCCCATGAAGTCACTGTCCGCCCGCCGCAAATTGTCCCTGCTCCTGCTTACCGCCGCGTTCGCCGCTGCGCCGGCGCCCGCAGCGGAAGAGACGGCCGACGTGCTCATCAAGGGCGGAACGATCTATGACGGCTCGGACGGCAAGCCACCATCGACGCCAAGGGCATGATTGTGAGCCCCGGCTTCATCGATCCCCACACCCATGCCGACACGTTCCTCACCTCGGCCGATCCGGCGATGCGCGTCAATGCCGCATGGCTCAATCAGGGCGCGACGACCGTCATGCTCGGGGTGGACGGGGGCGGCACGCCGGACGTGGCCGAACATTCGGCGAAGCTCGTCGCATCCGGCATTGGCACCAACATCGTGCCGCTCATCGGCTTCGGCGCGGCGCGCGAGCGGGTGTTGGGCGAGGATGCCCGCGCCCCGAATGCGGACGAACTGGAGCGCATGAAGGGACTGGTGAAGAAGGGCATGTGCGAAGGCGCCAGCGGTTTCTCGGCCGGCCTCTTCTACGCGCCACAGAGCTTCGCCAAGACGGACGAAGTGATCGCGGTGGCGCGCGAGGCGGCGGTGCGCGGCGGCCTGTACGACACGCACCAGCGCGACGAATCCAGCTACACGATTGGCCTGCTCGGCTCCGTCCGCGAGGCCATCCGCATCGGTCGCGAGGCGGGGATGCCGGTGCATTTCGCACATCTCAAGGCGCTCGGCGTGGATGTGCAGGGTCAGGCGGCGGCGGTCGTCAAGGAGATCGACGAGGCCCGCGCACAGGGCCTCGACGTGACGGCGGACCAATATCCCTGGCTCGCCTCGGGCTCCAGCCTCGATGCATCACTGCTGCCGCGCTGGTCGGTGGACGGCGGCAATGCCGCGCTGCTCAAGCGCCTCGACGATGCGCCGACTGCGGCGCGCATCCGCACCGAGATGGTCGAGAATCTTCGTCGGCGCGGCGGGCCGGATGCGCTCCTGCTGATCGCGCAGAACTATCCCTGGACGGGCAAAACGCTGACGCAGATGGCGCAGCAATGGGGCACCGATCCGATCGAGGCGGCGCTGCGCATCATCCGCCAGAGCGCGGCGAAGGACGGCGGCGGCACCAGTGTCGCGTCGTTCAACATGGCGCAGGCCGATGTCGATCTGCTCATGAAGCAGCCCTGGATCGTGACCTCGTCCGATGGATCGTCCGGCCACCCGCGCATGTTCGCGAGCTTCCCTGAGAAATACGTCAAATATGTGCGCGACCGGAAGGTGATCGATCTCAAGACCTTCATCCGCCAGTCCACGGGGCGCACCGCCGATATCTACAAGCTCGAGCAGCGCGGCTATCTGCGACCCGGCTATTTCGCGGACGTGGCCGTGATCGATCCGGCGCAATACGCGCCCCGCGCCGACTATGTGCACCCCCGCGAGCTGAGCGTCGGCGTCCGCAGCCTGTTCGTGAACGGCACGCTGGCGGTCGAAAACAGCAAGGCGACCGGCGCGACGGCCGGCCGGGCACTGTTGCGGACGCAACCGGCGGGTTGCTCGTAGGACGGATCGACATTCAGGTCAGCGCCCCTTTGCGCGTCGGGGTGGGCATCGGGAGGCGATGGCCGCCATGCCTCCTGAACTGAACGGCCCTCCTCCGCCCCTCCTACGAACGCAAGAGGGGCGGCCGATCCCCCCGACCGGCCGCCCCCAAAAATTCCGTCGTTCAGCCCGAGCGCCGCTCAGTCGTTCTTGCTGAAATAATCCGTATATTTCCCATAGGCGCCGTAGCTGTAGCCATAGGGATCGCCCACGCCGCCGTCATAGCGGTTGAGCACGGAGCCGATGCATTCGGCGGGGTCGAGCAGGCGCATCGAGTCCGTAACCTGCCTCTGACTGTTGCGGCCCTGTTCGATGATCATGAGATAGGCGTCGATCTGCGCGGCGACGACCATCGCGTCGTCATTGGCGAAGACCGGCGGCATGTCGAACAGCACGAGATGGTCCTCGGGCAGCGTGCGCAGCGAAGCGATGAACTGGGCGAAACGGTCGCTGGCGAGCAGCGGCATCGTGTCATAATCGTTCGCGAAGCAGGGATAGAGCATCAGGTTGGTGCCCTCCACATGCCGCGCGACCTTGGCGAGATCGTTGGTCTCGCCGGAGAGGAAGCGCTCCAGTCCCACTTCGCCCATCAGGCCGTAGTTCGCCGCCAGCGAAGCGCGGCGCACGTCAAGGTCGAACACGTGCACCTGATAATTGGGCAGGCGGCTCAGCGTCGCGGCGAGGTTGGCGGCAAGAAAGGACTTGCCGGCACCCGGCGCAGGCGAGGTGACGCCCACGATCTTGTGACCCCGCGAGCGCATGCGCTTGACCAGCTGCGAGCGCAGCAGGCTGAACGGCCGCGAGGAGAGGTGCCGGCTGTTGAAGCCGACGATATGGTTGCTCTCCAGCACGGCCGGGTCCGGCGCGAACGGAGCGACCTCGCTCGGGCTCGGAATCCGGAACGGCGCGGCCGCGGATTTCGTGGTGGTTGGCGCAAGCTGATCAGACAATGGTCAAACTCCCTAGGGCGCTGTGCATGGGCGTTGCGCTATTTCTTCTTCCGGACGGGCTCGTCGTCATCCTCGTCGTCATCGTCATCATCGCCGCCAAAGGGCCAGAGGCTCCTGAGCCCCTTGCGCTGGCGCTCGCCCTTGGCAAGGATGGTGGGGATGACCACGAGCGGCGCTTCGCCGGTGGCGACCGCGACAGCATTGGCATCGCGGATCGGCTTTAGGATGATCTCGATCAGCAGAATGAGGCCGAGCCCGATGGCGAAGCCCGCGCCGGTGATCAGCGCGACGATCACCGGCCGGTTGGGCGACACCGGCTCGTCCGGCACAGAGGCTGCCTCGACGAGCGAGAGGCGTTCGCCCTGCTGCTCGTCTTCCGCCTTCTTGCCGGCCTTCGCGGCGAGCAACTGGTTCGAGACCTTCTGATACTGCGCGTTGAGGCCGTTGAGCCGCTCCTGGAGCTGGGCGACTTCCTGCTGCACGACCGGCCCGCGCATCTGGGCGCTCAGGATCGTCGCGCTGCGGCTCGCCTCGGCATTGCGGGCGCTCTGCAGCATGGCGATCTGGCGGTTGTTGGTCGCGAGCTGCGCGTCGATCGCCGAGACCGGGATCTTCGCCTGGTTGGACTTGGCCAGCTGACGCGCCTCGGCGAGCTGCTGCTTGGCGCGGACCACATCGGGATGCTGGTCGGAATAGGTCGCCTGCGCGGCGGCCAGCGCCTGCTCGGCCTGGGCGACGACAGGGTCGCGCTCGGCGGCGGAGCGGGTGAGATCGCGCTGGGCGACGAGCTGGGCGTTGGACGCCTGCAGCGCGGCGATCTGCGCCTCAAGCCCGCCGGTGCTGCCGGCCATCATGCCCACGCCGCTTGCGAGCGACAGGCCGTTGCGCGCCTTGATGTCGGCAAGCGTCGTCTCGAGCTGCTTGATCTGCGCTTCCAGGTCACCCTGCTGGTCGGTCAGGAACTCGACGGTATTGACCGCCTGGGCCGCGGTCTTGGAGGCGTCGATCTGCAGCACCTGCTCGGTCAGCGCCTGCGCGACGGCCTGAGCACGGACCGGGTCCGAATAGAAGAAGCTCATGCCAAAGGCGATGGTGCTGCGGCGCCCGCCGCCGGTCGCCTGGATGTCGGCGGTGACCGGCTCGATGCGGATGGCACCGCGCATCATCTCGATCACTTCGGAGAGCGAGCGCGAGCGCAGCTCGGCGCCATAGAGCCCGTTACGCTGGATGAGCTCGATGAGCTGGGGGCGGCTCAGCACCTGCTGGCGGATGCGGGCGATGCGCTGGTCCACGGCCTCGGCACCCGACGGATCGAGCGCGACGTCCTCGGGCAGCAGAGGCGCTTCGACCAGCAGCACGGCGCGCGACTGATATTTGACCGGCAGCAGGAAGGCGACCGCCAGCGAGGCGATCAGCGCGAGCAGCACGGGAATGATCAGCAACCATTTACGCTGCAGGATGATCGTCGGAAGATAAGGAAGAAACGAAGCGCTGCCGCGTTCCTCCGGCACGTCATAATGGACCTGGAGATTGTTCATCAGAGTTCACCCAGCCTGTATCTGATACCCACGGTGCCCGAGACGTTGGAGCCGCGCGCGGTCCCGATTTGATTGAAGCTATCACTATAGGATAGCGATACAACCGCCGAGAGCCGTTCCAGGATCCGGTGGTCGAAAGCGACGGAACCATAGGCAAAGTCATAATTTCGCCCGTTGAGGCCTGGCAGCGGACCGGCCACATTGCCGAGCGATCGCGCCCTGGCGTAGGAGGCCGATGCACGGATGCTGCTTCGCTCGTTGAAGGCGTAGCTGTAACTGGCGCCGGCCGAAAGGACGTTCGAGGCGCCCGAGATGGTCGAGGGCGACACGCGGCGCGAGGCCTGCAGGCAGAACGTCGACTGGTCGCCCTGACGGCAGAGATTGCCCGAGCCCGAGAATGTCGTCTGGTTCATGCTCCCGCCGAGCCTGTTGAATTCGCTGATGGTGACGCCGGCACTCAGGTCGAGCGTGATCCGCGAGGCGAGCTGAACCTGGAGCAGCGCGGCAGGCGAATATTGCATGCTGTCGCCGAACGCCGCTTCCGCATAGGTCATCTTGCCGACGTCCATGGAGACGCCGATGGAGCTGTTGTCGCCGATCGCGCGCCGATAGGCGAAATTCGCACCGTAGCTGTCATAGTCGCTCGCAAAGGCCTGCTGGCGCGTGAAGCGGAACATCGAGCCGCGAACGCCGACGGAGAGCGAATCGCGCGCGGAAAGGCTCGTATTGAACGCGAGCGAGCCGGTCAGCGTTTTTGTCCGCCGGGCGAAATTCTCGCCGCCGGCCGGATCGACGACGATCGGACCGTCAGGATTTTCGGGCACGGTCGGGTCCAGCACCGGGTACAGGGCATTGCGAACAGAGCTGTTGAACGCGGCCGTTCCGCTGATGCTCGTCACTTCGCTCAGCCGCTTGCTGACCCGCGCCGACGTCGAATAGTCGGTCGTCGCACTGTAGCGGCGCAAATATTCCGTGTGGGTGACCCGGCCGCCGAGCACGATTTCGCCGGTTGGCGACAGGAACGAGACCGTGGGCATGAAGGTGCCGCTAACCGTCCCGGATCCGGTGCTGCCGCCACCACCGGCGACGACGGCGCCGAAGGGCCGCGAGGAATAGCCGGCATTGGCGCCCAATTCGGCGCCGATCTTGGTCTCTGCGATCGCGGCGCTACAGGCGAGCAGCAGCCCGATGGCCCCCAGACGAGCCCTTCATGGCGCCGCCGAGCCGGACCCGGATCGACGTCAGTTCGCCGCCGTTCTTGCGGATGATCGTGACGTTATCGAGATTGGCGAACTCCGCCGGGCCGCCGGCCATGGCGATCGCCTCGACGAGGTTGATGTAACGGCCGGGGGTGAAGGTGCTCGCGTTGCGCACGCGGCCGACCACCGAGAAAACGAAGCCGGCCGGCTCCTGCACGGTCACCGTCACCTGCGGCGGCTCGCCCCGATACTGGCTGGCCAGCCCCTTGGAGATGGCCGACTCGATCTGCTCGGGCAGCATGCCCTGTGCCACGACGCGTCCGACGAGCGGGAATGAGAAGGTGCCGTCCGGCAGCACGCGAATGCTGCGCTGCAAACGCTCCTCGCCCCACACATAGACTTCGATCTGATCGCCCGGATTGATGGCATATTGCCGCTGCACCGCTGAAGCCGGAGCGGGCGCCGGACGGTTCTGAGCCAGTGAAGGAACAGATAAAGTCAAAAGAATTGCGGCCAAGGGCCGTGCTTTCACGGTAAGACGCACGCGAGCAAATCCTCTTAGTTGGCCTAGGGCGCAGGCTTCATATACCAATTCAATATGTCGTCACTACGTAAAAGCGGGGTTAACGAATGGGCGCTACAGTTACGTCGATTGCTACCGTGCCTGATCCCCTGTAAGCGCAACGCCGCATTTGCGATATCGAAACAGCGCCGCAGGAATGACTTGGAACGGGCAGACTTTTCGTGGGGACAGGCTAGGGCGTGACAAGTCAGACTGAATATTTGGCGCGCCGCTTGCCGGGCCGCCTCCGTGCGATCGCGCTTGCTGTAGGGCTGGCGCCTGCCCTGCTTTGCCTGCAGGCCTGCAAGAGTTCGGCCGAGCGCGCGGACGCGCTGGCGCAGCAGGCACAGGCGCAAGCCTCCGCCGGCGATCTTGCTGCGGCGCGTCAAAGCATCGACGCGGCGATCGCGCTGCGTGACGACCAGGCCGCCTATCACACGCTGCGCGGCGCGATCGCGATCCGCGACAATGATACCTTGGCGGCTTATCAGTCCTTCTCGCGCGCGCTTGAGTTCGACGCGACCAACAAGCTCGCCCTGTCTTATGTCGCCAGCATCGGCATTCAGGTCGGGCAGATGCAGGAAGGCGAAGACGCGGCCGACAGGCTGCTCGCCATCGAGCCCAATGCCCTTGCGGCCCTCCAGGTGAAGGGCATGACCGCGCTCTGGCGCGATCGCTACGACGAAGCGATGCAATATGCGGACCGCATTCTGGCGAGCCGGCCGGGCGACGAGGCGGCGGCCATCATCAAGGCGCGGGCGCTCGTAAAATTTGACAAGACGGAAGAGGCAATCGCGCTCATCGACAATGCGCTGCAGACCTCGCCGAATTCCGTCGGCCTCCTCATGAACAAGCTCAATTTCTATCGCTTCCTCAAGCGGCCCGAGCAGATGGCGTCGGTGATGGAGCAGGTGGTCCGCCTCTCGAGCAACACGCCGGCGCTGCGACTAGATCAGGCCAATCTCCTCTACCGCCTCGGCCGGATGGACGAGGCGCGCCAGGCGGGCCTCAACCTGCTGGTCATGGGTTCGCGCAAGCCGGAAGACTATCGCACCCTGCAGCGGCTCTGGTGGCAATATGATGACAAGCCCCTGTCCGAGGCCGCCGCGCGCACGTCAGCCAAGTGGGAAGATCCGCGCGCAATCGCCTCCACCGCGCGTTATCTGATGCTACGCGGCGATCTGAGGACTGCCGATATCCTGCTGCGCAGTGCCCCCGAGCGCTTCGAACAGAACTTCGCCGCGCTCAGGGTCCGGCTGCTGGCTGCCGCCGGCCATACCGCCGAAGCCCGCAAGCAGACCGAAGCGCTGCTGAAGCGCGACGATCAGGATGTCGACGCGCTGCTGCTGCGCGCACAGTTCGCGCTTCAGGACGGGGATGCGCGGAAAGCGCTGGAGGCGGCGCAGCTCGCGCTGACCAACGATCCGCTCAATCCCGAGGCCTATGTCGCGCTGGTCAACGTCTATCGCGCGCGGGGAGCAGACGAACGCGCCCGCCAGATATTCGAGGATGGCATGCGCAGCCAGCCGCAGAGCTTCTATCTCGTCGAGCAATATCTCCGTTACCTGCGCGCGCGCGGCGACAAGTCGAGGGCCATTTCCCTCACGCAAACCTTCGCCCGCAACGTGCCGTCCCTCCCCCGCCCCTGGGAGCTTCTCGGGGCGCAATGCCAATGGGCGGGCGATCAGAACTGCCTCCGCAAGGCGGCGGAGGGCTACAACGCCGCCAAGAACACCTATCTGGTCGACGATCCACCCGGCACCACGCCGGATCGCGGCCTGCTGGGACGCCTTTGATTTACCGCTGATTCAGCGCCAGACGATATTCAGGATGACATGAGCAGAAAGCGGCCCAACCGAAACAGATATGTACGGTTCACCTCGAACGTCCTGCGTTCGGGGGGAATCATCAACGATGCTGTCTGCTTCCTGCTGGCTTATGGCTTCACCGTTGTCGTCTATCAGGGCTGGTTCGGCTATTATTACGACACGCGGCTGCATTCGACCGCCGTGATCGTCATGGCGATCAACTTCTTCCTCATCCGCATCTCGCGCGATGCC
>JAFKLU010000117.1:8784-18782 GCA_017304105.1 Sphingomonadales bacterium | reverse complement strand
CCAGTTCGGCGACGATAGCGACCGGCCGGTGCGGCGGCCCAACGGCCTCTACACCTATTTCGGCAACGACCTCGCCTACCACGCGGACAAGGCGAGCCGTGCGGATGAGCTGATCGACATCTGGGGCGCCGACCATGCCGGCACGGTCAAGCGCATCAAGGCGGCCGTCGCGGCGCTGACGGGTGGCAAGGCCAAGTTCGATGTGAAGCTCGTCCAGATGGTACGGCTGCTGCGCGAGGGCGAGCCGGTCAAGATGAGCAAGCGCTCGGGCAATTTCGTCACGCTGGCGGACGTGGTCGAGGAAGTCGGCAAGGATGTGGTGCGCTTCACCATGCTGACGCGCAAGGCCGACGCGCAGATGGACTTCGACTTTGCCAAGGTGGTCGAGGCATCGAAGGACAATCCGGTCTTCTACGTGCAATATGCCCATGCCCGCATCGGTTCGCTCGGCCGGCGCGTGAAGGAGGCCTTCCCCGAGGGTCTGCCCGCGCCGGACCTCTCCCGCTACGGCGCGGAGGAGTTGGACCTCATCAAGCAGCTCGCCAACTTTCCGCGCGTGCTGGAGGCGGCGGCCAATGCGCGCGAGCCGCACCGCATCGCTTTCTATCTCTACGATCTGGCGGCGAGCTTCCACGGCTGGTGGAACACCGGAAACGACCAGCCGGAGCGCCGCGTGATCGTGGCCGGCGATGCCGCACTGACGGCCGCGCGACTGCACTTGAGCGCTGGAATCGGACAAGTTATCAGGAATGGCCTCGCCCTCATGGGCGTTGCGGCGCTTGAGGAGATGAATTGATGACGGCCGAGCGGCAAAGCGACCGTTTCAATCTGGATGAACGCGATCGCCTGCCCTGGCTGGAGCCCGCCGGCATCGAGGAGGAGCCTGAGCGCATTGCGCCGCTGAAGCTGGCCGGGCTGGTCGGCCTCGGCCTGCTGCTGGTCGGGATCATCGTTGGCGGCGGCTACTGGCTCAAGATGCGCGACAGCGGCGGCAATGTGGACGAGGCCGCCGGCATCATCACCGCGCAGAGCCAGACCTACAAGATCCCCGCCAACGCATCGGACGCCAAGGAGTTTGACGGCGAGGGCGACGCTGCCTTCGAGGCGAGCGAGGGCGGCGACGCGGGTGCGCAGATCGACGCTAGCAAGGTGCCCGAGGCGCCGCGCACCGACCTGCTGCCCAAGGCACCGGCGGCAACGCCAACCGCCAAGCCAGCCAAGCCGACGGTGACGGCGGCGGTCAAGTCCGTTCCGGTTGCGCAGGGAGCGAACGGTTCGGCCGCGTCCGGCCCGGCGCAGCTCGGCGCGCCGCGCATCCAGATCGGCGCGTTCGGCTCGAAGGATCTTGCTGAAAGCGTCTGGAAGAAAATGTCCGGCCGTTTCGACTATCTCGCCGAGCTTACCCATTCGGTGGAGCCGGTGGAAAGCGGCGGGAAGAAGCTCTATCGTCTGCGCGCCAACGCCGCTTCGGTGGCGGACGCCTCTGCCCTGTGCGGCAAGCTGCGCGTCGCTGGCGAGAACTGCATGGTGGTCCGCTGATCAGGCGGCAAACCGGGGAAGGGAGCGCGAAACAGGCGCCATGAAGCCCGTCATTTTCGGCCTGGCCGGCGAAACGCTGAGCGACGAGGAACGCGCCTTCTTCAAGGATTGCGACCCTGCGGGCTACATCCTGTTCGGCCGCAACATCCGCGACAAGGCGCAACTGCGCGCGCTCACCGACGATCTGCGCGAGGTGGCGGGCCGCGAGGATCTGTTCATCCTGATCGATCAGGAAGGTGGTCGGGTGGCGCGCATGAGGCCGCCGGTCTGGCCCGACTTTCCCGCCGCCGCCGCGTTCGACGCGCTTTATGACGTGGCGCCATCGAGCGCGATCGAGGCGGCGCGCTGCAATGGGCGGGCGCTGGGCGCGATGCTGAGCGAGGCCGGCATCACCGCCAATGCCGCGCCCGTGCTCGACGTGCGCCAGCCGGGCGCCAGCGACATTGTGGGCGACCGCTCGTTCGGCGGCGAGCCGATGCGCGTGGCGGCGCTGGGCCGCGCCACGTTGGAGGGGCTGCGCGATGGCGGCGTGGTCGGCGTCATCAAGCATATGCCGGGCCATGGCCGCGCGCTGGTCGACAGCCATCTCGAACTGCCCCGCGTGGATGCGAGCGGCGCGGAGCTGGAGCTGGACATCGCCCCGTTCCGCACGCTCAACTGGGCGCCGGTCGGCATGACCTGCCATCTGCTCTACACCGCCTGGGACGCCGAGCGCGCCGCAAGCCTCTCGCCCACGGTGATCGGGGACATCATCCGCGGTTCGATCGGGTTCGACGGGCTGCTGATGTCCGACGATCTCGACATGAAGGCGCTGAACGGCGCGCCGGACGATCTCGCGCTCGGCGTGGTCGAGGCCGGCTGTGACATCGCGCTCAATTGCTGGGCGCGGATGGACGAGATGACCGCCATCGCGGCGCGCCTGCCGGAAATGAGCGACAAGTCGCGCGAGCGGCTCGCCCGCGCCACGGCGACCATCGCGGCCGGGCCGGACGGGCACTGGCCGATGGACCGCGCAATCGCCACCCGTGACGCGCTGCTGGCCAAGAGCCTGGCATGAGCGGAGACGTCAGGGCGCCCGAGCAGCTTGAGATCGACAGGCTGCTCGGCGACTCGGACTGGGCCGACCCTATCCGCCGCAAGCCGGGCGACGCGGTGCTCACCGTCTCCACCGAAGGCTGGGAAGGGCCGCTCGACCTGCTGCTTGCCCTGGCCCGCACGCAGAAGGTGGACCTGCGCGAAATCTCCATCCTCGCGCTCGTCGAGCAATATCTGCGCTTCATCGAGGAGGCCGTGGAGCTGCGGCTGGAGCTGGCGGCCGACTATCTCGTGATGGCAGCCTGGCTCGCCTATCTCAAATCCGGCCTGCTGCTGCCCCGGGAAGCCCAGCCCGATCCCTCGCCCGAGGAACTGGCGCTGCGGCTGCACCTGCGGTTGCAGCGGCTGGAGGCGATGCGCGAGGCAGGCGCGCGGCTCATGGCGCGCGACCGGATCGGCCGCGACGTGTTCCTGCGCCCCGCGCCCGAGGGGCTGCACCGCCCCAAGTCAATCGTCTGGCAGGCGAGTCTGTTCGATCTGATCCAGGCCTATGGTCACGTGAAGGCGCGCACCGCGCCGCGCATCCACATCGTCGCGCGTCGGCCGGTGATGACGCTGGAGGAGGCGATTGAGCGCGTGTCCAGGCTGATCGGCATGAAGCTGGATTGGGCGGACCTGCGCAGCTTCCTGCCTGAACATGCGGACCCGCAGCTCAAGCGATCGGCGCTGGCGAGCAGCTTCGTCGCGGCGCTGGAGCTCGCCAAGCAGGGGCGCGTCGAAATCCGACAGGAAGCGACGTTCGCGCCGCTCTATCTGAAAGCCGCCGGGCAATGACGCTCAGCATGTCCGAGCGCCTTGTCGAGGCCGTGCTCTTTGCCGCCGAGGGGCCGCTCACCGCGCAGGAGATTGCGCGGCACGCCGCCATCGAGGAGGGCGTCCTGCCCCATTTGAAGGCGCTTGCCGATCATTATAGCGGGCGGGGCATCGAGCTGGTCGAGCGGGGCGGGCGCTGGCATTTCCAGACCGCGCCGGACCTCAGCTACATCCTGCGCCGCGAGCGGGAGGAGCCGCGCAAGCTCAGCCGCGCCGCCGTCGAGACGCTGGCGATCATCGCCTATCACGAGCCGGTGAGCCGCGCCGAGATCGAGGCGATTCGCGGCGTTCAGGTCGCCAAGGGCACGCTCGATGTGCTGATGGAAGCCGGTTGGGTGCGCCCGGCCGGCCGCCGCGAGGTGCCGGGCCGTCCGCTCATCTATGCGACGACGGCGGACTTCCTCGCGCATTTCGGCCTCGCCAGCCGCCGCGATCTGCCCGGCATCGAGGATCTGCGCGCCGCCGGCCTGCTCGATCCCATAGACCTTGCGATGGAGTCGATGGAAGTGCGCACGCTGTTTGACACAGATGAGGCGGACGAGGGCGACGGCGAGGAGGAGCTTTAGGCCTTTCCGGGCTGGAGACCCTCTCCGTTCATGTCGAGCGAAGTTGAGACACGTCGAGCGCGGTCCTCGCGTGCGTCGACTTCGCTCGACACGAACGGAGGCGCGGAATGTGGGGGCTCCCTGCTGGACTGCCGTCTCCAATCTGTCACCATCTGCGGGCATTGCGCGCCCCAGGCTGCATATTGTGCAAGAAGTCGGGCCGTCCGCGTGCCCTGAGGGCCATTGCGCATTGGATGGCGAAGGCCTAGTTAGAGCGTCATCAAAGGAGATTTCGAATGGGTTCCTTTTCAGCCCTTCACTGGATCATCGTGGTGCTGGTCGTCGTGCTGTTGTTCGGCGGCGGGCGCATCTCGGGCCTGATGGGTGACGTCGCCAAGGGCATCAAGAGCTTCAAGAAGGGGCTCGCGGACGATGAGGACGAGGCAGCATCCTCGGCCAAGCCGGCGCAGCGTCTGGAGCAGGCGCGTCCCGCGGCGAGCGAGCAGAGCGCAGCACGCGACGAGCAGAAGCTCAATAGCTGACGCCGCCTGACTGAAGCGGCAGACGGCTGGCATGTTCGATATCGGCTCATCCGAGCTGCTGCTGATCATCATCGTGGCGATCGTCGTGATCGGCCCGAAGGATCTGCCGCGCGCTCTCTACAAGGTCGGCCAGGTGGTCGGCAAGGCGCGGGGTATGGCCCGCCATTTCCGCAGCGGCGTCGACGCGATGATTCGCGAGGCGGAGCTGGAGGAGCTGCAGAAGCAGTGGGCCAAGGAAAATGAGCGGATCATGGCCGAGAGCCGCATCCCCGACTTCACCCAGGTGACGGCTGATCAGGACGCCAGCTCGCCTCCGTCTGTGGCTGAGGCTGCGGAACAGACGCCGCCGCCAGCCTTCCAGAACGATCCGGGCGCTGTCGCAGAGCCGGAGCAACCGGCACCGGCTGAGACGCCCAAGGGTTCGTCGGCCGCATGAGGGATATCGACGAATCCAAGGCCCCGCTGCTCGATCACCTGATCGAGCTGAGGAAGCGCCTGCTGATCTGCGTGTGGGCGCTCTTCATCTCGGGTGCCGTCTGCTATTATTTCTCGGACAAGCTGCTCGGCTTCCTGATCCAGCCGCTCAAGGACGGCTTCGGCGACGCGCATGGCCGGCTGGTCTATACCAAGCTCTACGAGGCGTTCTTCGTGGAGCTGAAGGTTGCGCTGTTCGGCGCCTTCTTCATCTCCTTCCCGATCACCGCGAACCAGCTCTGGCTGTTCATCGCGCCCGGCCTCTACGCCAAGGAAAAGCGCGCGCTGCTGCCGTTCCTGCTGGCCACGCCGATCCTGTTCGTGGGCGGCGCCGCCTTCGCTTATTATCTGGTGATGCCGACCGCCTTCCACTTTTTCCTGAAGTTCCAGGGGGAGCAGGGCGGGCTCAATGTCGAGGCGCTGCCCAGCATGGACAGCTATCTCAGCCTCGTCATGCAGTTCATCCTCGCCTTCGGCATCAGCTTCCTGCTGCCGGTGCTTGTGATGCTGCTCAACCGGGCGGGGATCGTCTCGCGTGCGCAGCTCGTGGGCGCGCGGCGATATGTCATTGTCGGTGCCGTGGTCGTCGCGGCAGTGCTGACGCCGCCGGATGTCATCTCCCAGCTCATGCTCGCCATCCCGCTCTGCCTGCTCTACGAGCTGGCGCTGATCGCCATCTGGTTCACCGACAGGCGCGAGGCGAAGGAGCGTGATCGGGAGCTCGTGAAGACGGACTGAAGGCAGGCGCCTGCCGTCATCGCACCGTCTGCCACGCTTTAGTGACACGCAGCGATGGCAGGATCGGGTGCCCGGCCAATGCATCCCCGCGCGGGGCTGCGCTTTTCAGTCCAGCGCGGCGCTTGCGCGCTGCCCAGGCGGGGGCTGCAATCCCCGCTTGGCTGCGCCCGCACATCTCCTTGCTTGCCGTCTGCGCGCAGGCAATCTAGGTTTCCTTCGATGACCGTTCAGAACGATACGCTCTCCCTCATCGGCAATACCGCGCTTGTTCGGCTCGCCGGCCCATCCGAAGCGAGCGGGGCCGAAATCTACGGCAAGTGCGAATTCATGAATCCCGGCGCCTCGGTCAAGGATCGCGCCGCGCTCTACATCGTCGAGGATGCCGAGGAGAATGGGCTGCTCCAGCCCGGCGGCACCATCGTCGAGGGGACGGCGGGCAATACCGGCATCGGCCTTGCGCTCGTCGCCAATGCCAAGGGCTACAAGACGATCATCGTCATGCCCGAGACGCAGAGCCGCGAGAAAATGGACACGCTGCGCGCGCTCGGCGCCGAACTCGTCACCGTGCCGGCGGCGCCTTACTCCAATCCCGGCCACTTCGTGCACACCTCACGCCGTCTCGCAGAGGAGACGCCGGGCGCGATCTGGGCCAATCAGTTCGACAATATCGCCAACCGCAAGGCGCATATCGTCGGCACCGCCGAGGAGATCTGGGCGCAGATGGAGGGGCGTCTCGACGGCTTCATCTGCGCGGCCGGCACCGGCGGCACGATCGCGGGGGTAGGCCTTGGCCTCAAGCAAAAGGACGAGCGGATCGTCATCGGTCTCGCTGATCCGCACGGCGCAGCCCTCTACAATTATTATGCGCATGGCGAACTGAAGGCTGAAGGCTCCTCGGTTGCCGAAGGCATTGGGCAGGGACGCATTACCGGCAATCTCGATGGGGCGCCGATCGACGTGCCGTTCCGCATCTCCGATCAGGAAGGCATGTACTGGGTCGAGAAGCTGCTGACCGACGAGGGTCTGTGCCTTGGTCTCTCCAGCGGCATCAACATCGCCGGGGCGGTGGCGCTCGGCCGGCGGCTTGGCCCCGGCAGCCGCATCGTCACGATCCTGTGCGACACGGGCTTCCGCTATCTCTCCACGCTTTACAATCGCGAATGGTTGATCTCCAAGGGGTTGACGCCTTTCCCCTGGCTCTCCAATTAAAGAGCTCCTCGGGAGACGCGGGCTGATGCCCCAGAAGAACGAAGTGCGGGCACATAGACAGGAATTGCAGCGTATCCAGATCGGCCTTGTCGGACTGGCGGCGGTGCTGCTCATCGTGACGCTCGCCAATCTCGTCATCCAGGCCGCGCGCGGCGATGGCGCGCTGGCCGGCAAGGGCATAGCTTCGACACAGGTCGCGACGAACGCGAACGGCGCCAACAGCGTGGAGCCGAGCGAGCCGCTCGCCGATCTGGGCGTGACGCCCTCGACTGAAGCCTCGATTCCCTACGTGCCCGATCTTGAGCCCGATCCGCGCCTGCGCAAGCCGATGGATCGCGACCCCAAACAGTCGCAATAGGCCCGGCTGTCCGCCGGCTGACCAATGGCGCGCAAGCTCCTGCCCCTGCTGATTGCGCTGCTTGCTGGCGCGGCCGCGCTGTTCATCGGTCTCGTCGGCGGAGCGCTGCGCACCGGCTGGCTCGATCCGCTCGACTGGCTGCTGTCGGGAACGGCGGCGGCGCTGGTTCTGGCCTGGCAGGCGCGGCCTGAGCCGGGCTGGCGGGCAGGGGCGATGATCTGGGCTGTTGTTACCTTGCCGGCGCTGCTGTTCCTCGCTCTCGCCGGCACGCGCTTCCCCTGGGCCGGGCTGCTGCTTCTGGCGCTGGGCCTCGCCATTGCCGTGCTCGCCGCGTGCCGCGCGCTGGCGCTGGGCGGAGCGGTCCGCTGGATCGCGCTCGCCGCGCTGCTCGGTTTTGCGCTGGTGCTGCCGCGTATCGCCGGGGCGGACGGGGGCGGGGCGGCGCAGGGCGAGCGGCTCGAAGTGGGCGTGCTATCCGCCATGCCGCTGCAGGGGATCGCCATGGGCGCGGCGCATGGCCTGCCGCCGGCCGAATCCATCGGCATGCGCTCGCCGCTCTGGCGCGGGCTGGAGCGCCGCTTCGCGCTGCGCCCGCTCGACGCGATCGATGCTCCGCATCTGGCCGATCTGCGCGTGCTGCTGCTTGCCCAGCCGCGTGCGCTGGCGCCTGCGGAACTGGTCGCGCTCGATGCCTGGGTGCGGCGGGGCGGGCGAGCGGTGATCCTCGCTGATCCGCTGCTGCACTGGCCCGATCCGCGCCCGCTCGCCCACCCGCAACGCGCGCCGCTCACCAGCCTGCTCGATCCGCTGCTGGCCTATTGGGGTCTGCGGCTGGAACCAGCGGAGATGGCCATGGACGGCGATCCGGTCGAACGGCGCGTGCTCGCTTCCGGGGCCGTTGTGCAGCTTTCCGGCGCATCCCGCTTCGGGCTGATGGGCGCCGTACGGGCCTGTGCGCTCGCGGAGCATGGCCTGATCGCGCGCTGCCGGATCGGGGCGGGGGAAGCCTTGCTCGTCGCCGATGCCGACTGGATCAACGACATGCTCTGGACCCTGCGCCCCGAGCATCCCGAAGACAGGCGCGCCTGGACCGCCGCGACGCTCGATCTGCTGTCCGCCTGGCTGACCGGCAAGGCGCCACGCGCGGACCTGCTGGGAAGCTGGCTCACCGACCGCGACGCTCTTCTCGCCTCGCTCCGCATCGCGCTCGGGCTGCTCCTGCTCATTGTCGTTGGGAACGCACTGGTGGGGCGCTGGCCCAGCCGTTCCCAGCACCATTTTGGTACCAAAACGGATCATTTCAGGAACGGATCAGATACGGGGGGCGACACAGGCTAAGTTCTCCCAAGATTTTCCCATTCTATCCCAGCTTTCCCAAGATTCTCCCTTCCCACCCCTGAGGCGTCCTGCTATTGAAGCAGGCCAAGGGGCGCTCGTATTTCGTTGCGAGTCTGATGACCGGCATCTCGTGGTTGTCGGAGCAAGGAGACGCGTGCCTCGCAGGGAGTCCTCAGCACGTGTCGTCGGCCTTTTTCATGGGCAATGGAGCAAGCGCCCTGGACGGGAAGGGGCGCTTCGCGCTGCCTGTCTCGTTCCGCTCCGTTGTCAATGCGCAGAGCCACGAGCCCGGCACGATGCTGGTGCGCGGCGATGCCAGCCGCAACAAGTGCCTGACCCTGTTCGGCACCAAGGCCATCGAGGACTTCTCCAACAAGGCCGACAATGCCGCGACGCCCAGTTCCGCCGCCGATTTCGATCAGGACCCCGAAGGCGTGGATTTCTGGAGCACCGTGCGCACCGTGACCATCGACAGCGGCGGCCGCTTCAGCCTGCCCCCGGCTTTCAAGCGGCTGTTCGGCATCACGGACGGGCTGTTCATCGTCGGTGGCGGCCGCTTCGCGCAGCTCTGGGCCCCGGAGCGCTTCCTAGAGGTCAACAAGACCAATCTGCTCGCCATCGAGGAATGCGAGATGTTCCTCGACGAGCTCAAGGCAAAGCGGGGAGGGCAGGCATGATGTCGACCTCTTCCGCGGCCCCGCCGGCCGAGCCGCACCTGCCCGTGCTGCTCTCCGAAGTTCTCGACGCGCTCGCCATTGCCCCTGGCGAGCGTCATGTCGATGGAACCTTCGGCGCCGGCGGGTACAGCCGCGCCATGGCTGCGCGCGGCGCGCACGTCTTCGCGATCGATCAGGACCCCGATGCGATCGCGGAAGGGCAGGGCGTCGTCACCCAGAGCGGCGGTGCGATCACGCTCGTGCAGGGCAATTTCTCGGAGATGGACGCGCTGCTCGCGTCCGCCGGGATCGAGGCCGTGGACGGCGTCACGCTCGACATCGGCGTTTCCTCCATGCACCTCGACCGGCCCCGGCGCGGCTTTGCCTTCCGCTTCCCGGATGCGCCGCTCGACATGCGGATGAGCCAGTCGGGCGAGACGGCGGCCTAGTTGCTCAACCGCATCGACGATAGCGAACTGGCGGACATCCTCTATATCTATGGCGAGGAGCGCCAGTCGCGCCGCGTCGCCCGCGCCATCGTCGCCGCGCGCCCCCTCGCGACGACCGGGGATCTGGTGGCGGCGGTGCACCGCGCGCTCGGCAAGCGCCCCGGCGACAAGACCGATCCGGCGACCAAGACCTTCCAGGCGATCCGCATCTATCTGAACGGCGAGCTCGATGCTCTGGAGCG
>JAFKLU010000117.1:0-8663 GCA_017304105.1 Sphingomonadales bacterium | reverse complement strand
GCGCGCCGTCCGCCCCGGCGACGCGGAGCTGGCTATCAACCCGCGCGCTCGCTCGGCCACGCTGCGCAGCGCCGTGCGCACTGACGCCCCAGCCCGCAACCCTTCGCGCCACCCCGTGGGAGCACGCTCATGATCGCCATTAAGCGCCTGCAAAGCATCATGTGGATCCTCGTCGTCGCGATGGGGGCGCTCTGCGCCTATCTGATCAGCCTGCGCGTCGCGACGGAGCGCAACGCGGTCCACGACATGATCGATCAGATCCGCTGGACCCGTGCGGAAATCCGCTATCTGGAGGCCGAGTTCGGCGCGCGCGCGAGCATGCGCCAGCTCAACGCGTGGAACCAGAACGACCTTCGCCTCTACGTGCCTGGCCCGGCGCAATATCTCGCCGACGAGCGCGAGCTTGCCAATCTCGACCGCATGGCGCCGACGGGCGGAGGCTATGCGCCGCCGCCGGTGATGACGGTCGAGCTTGCACAGGCCGAGGAAGCACCCCGGCCTGTGCCCGCGGTTGTGCCTGCTGTGAAGGCCAAGCCCGTCGTCGAAGCGCCGGCCCGCGCTGCCCCCAGCGAATTCTCGCTCATCAAGACAGCGCAGGCGGCCGAACCCCGGGTCAAGTCCAACGCGCAGGTCCGCCTGCTTGTCGACACGGCGATGAAGCCGGCCGGCAAGCCCGACCCGGATGCCCGCAAGAAGGCGCGCCTCGCCCTGCTCGACGAGAAGCTGCTCGGCGGCGGATCGCTGGCGACCCTGGAGCGCGCTGCAAAGGCCGAGGCGAAAGCCAAGGCGCGCTGATGGCGACAATCATCGCCCGGCCGGAGCCGCGTCCCACCCCCAGCAAGGATCCGATCGACCTCGCATCGGTCGCGCATGGGCGGATCATGCTCGTGCTGCTGATCTTCGTGGCGATCTCGGCGGTGATGGCGGGCAAGATGGTCTATATGGGCATCGCCGCCGGCGCGCAGAGCGAGCGCTCGGCAAGCCCGCTGCCGGTGCCGCACCGCGCGGACATCGTCGATCGCAATGGCGTGCCGCTCGCCCGCAACATCGAGGGCTATGCCATCGCCGTACGCCGCGACCGGCTGCTTGGCGATCCGCGCGATCTTGCCGAGAAGCTGCACGCCATCTTTCCGGACCAGACGATCGGCTATTTCTACAAGCAGCTGACCTCCGGCGGCCAGTGGAACTATCTGCGCCAGCGCGCCCTGCCGAGGGAAGTCGCGGCCGTGAACGCGCTCGGCGAGGTCGGCATCGAGTTTCCGCGCGAGCCCGAACGGCTTTATCCGCAGCGCATGCTGGCGGCGCACATCATCGGCTTTACCGATCGTGATGGCCATGGCGCGATGGGCGTGGAGCGCGCCTTCGACAAGCGGCTGATCGAGGCGCGCGGACAGCCGCTCATGCTCTCACTCGATGCCCGCGTGCAGGCGGCGCTGGAGGATGAGCTGGCGCGCGGCATGGCCGAGCAGAGCGCCAAGGGCGCGGTAGGCCTGGTGCTCGACTCGCGCAATGGCGAAGTGGTCGCCATGGCCTCGCTGCCCACCTTCAATCCCAACCGCATCGATCCTGTCGTGGCGCCGCCGCCGGTGATGGGCGCGGACGGCAAGCTCCGACCCGGCAAGATCACCTGCGACATGTCGCCGCGCTGCAACCGCGTGGTGCAGGCGCGTTACGAACTCGGCTCGACCTTCAAGCCGCTCTCCTTCGCCGCGGCGATGGACGCAGGCGTGATCGTGAGCATGCGCAAGACCTATGATGCGACGGCGCCGCTCCCGGTCGGCCGCTTCACGATCAAGGACGATCATCCGCTCGGCCGCTGGCTGAACGTGCCCGAGGCGCTGCTCCATTCGAGCAACATCGTGACGGCGCGCATTGCCGACGAGATGGGCTGGCAGCCGCTCGACAAGGCCTATCGCTCGCTCGAGTTCGATCGCCCCGCGAGCCTGGAGCTGCGCGAGCAGGCCGGCACGCTCTATCCGGGCAAATGGTATCGCACGACGACCATGACCACCGCTTATGGCCATGGCATCGCCGTCACGCCGATGCACCTCGCCAGCGCCTATGCCGCGCTGGTGAACGGCGGCATCTGGCACCCGGCCACCGTGCTCAAGCGCAAGCCGGGCGAGCAGATCGCCTCGCGCCGCGTGTTCAGCGAGGCGACCAGCGCCCGGATGCGCCAGCTGCTGCGCATGATCGTGATGACGGGCACGGGGCGTAATGCGGATGCAGAGGGCTATCGCGTGGGCGGCAAGACCGGCACCGCCGAGAAGCCCAAGGATGGCGGCTATGCGCATCGCTCGCTGGTTTCGACCTTCGCGTCGGTTTTCCCGATGGAGGATCCGCGCTATGTGGTGATCGTGATGATGGACGAGCCGCAGGGCAGCAAGCGCTACCCCGGCATCCGCACCGCGGCCTACACGGCGGCGCCGGTGGTCAAGTCGTTCGTCGCGCGTGCGGGGCCGTTGCTCGGCGTTTTCCCCGAGGCCCGCAAGGACATCGACATTTCCGAGTTGAAGCCGTTGGTCGAACAGGACAAGGAGGCCGAATGATGCGTCTCTCAGCGCTCGCGCCGGGCCTCGTCGATGCCGCGCTGGATGCGGTGGTCTCGGGCTTCGCCATTGATAATCGCAAGGTCGCGCCGGGCACCGTGTTCGGCGCCTTCCAGGGCGCGCGCGTGAATGGTGAGGACTTCATCCCCGCCGCCGTGGCTGCCGGCGCGATGGCGGTCGTGGCTCGGCCGGAGGCGAAGGTCGAGGGCGCGGTCCACATCAAGGCGGAGGAGCCGCGCCGGCTGTTCGCCAGCCTTGCCGCCCGCTATTTCGCGCCCTTCCCGGAGACCGTGGTCGCCGTGACCGGCACCAACGGCAAGACATCGACCGTCGAGCTGACGCGGCAGATCTGGCGCATGATGGGGCACAGCGCCGCCTCCATCGGCACGCTCGGCGTCACCACTTCGGTCGATCAGGTCTCGACCGGGCTCACCACGCCGGACATCGTGACGTTCCTCTCCAACATGGCTGGCCTCGCCAAGGAGGGCGTCAGCCACGTCGCCTATGAGGCGTCCAGCCATGGGCTTGCGCAGTTCCGCAGCGAAGGGCTGCGCGTGGTCGCCGGGGCGTTCACCAATCTCAGCCGCGACCATCTCGACTATCACGGCACGATGGACATGTATTTCGCCGCCAAGATGCGCCTCTTCGAGGAAGTGGTGGCGAGCGATGGCACGGCGGTCGTCTGGGCCGATGACGAGGACTATTCCGGCGCAGTCATCGAGCAGGCGCTGCTGCGCAAGCTCAAGCTGATCACTGTGGGCACCAAGGGCGAGACGCTGAAGCTGGTGGGGCGCGTGCCCACGCAGCTTGGTCAGACGCTGACCATCGAGGCGGGCGGCGCCACACACAAGGTAGAGCTGCCGCTGATCGGCGCCTATCAGGCCGCCAATGCACTGACCGCCGCCGGGCTCGTGCTTGCGACGGGTGGCGAGCTGGGGGCCGTGCTCGGCCTCCTCGCGCGCGTGCAGCCGGTGCGCGGGCGGTTGGAGCGCGCCGTGATCAGCAAGGCCGGTGCGCCCGTCTATGTCGATTATGCGCACACGCCGGACGGGCTCCAAGCAGCCATCGAAGCGCTGCGCCCGCACACGCGCGGCCGGCTTATCACCCTCTTTGGCGCGGGCGGCGACCGTGACGCGGGCAAGCGCCCGATGATGGGCCGCGTGGCGAGCGAGCTTTCGGACATCGTGATCGTGACCGACGACAATCCGCGCGGCGAGGATCCGCAGGCAATCCGCGCGGCGATTATGGCAGGCGCGCCCGGCGCGCGCGAGATTGGCGGCCGGCGCGCCGCCATTGCCGCGGCCATTGCCGAGGCAGGGCCGGACGACATCGTGCTGCTCGCCGGCAAGGGGCATGAGCAGGGCCAGATCATCGGCGACCGCGTGCTGCCGTTCGACGACGTGACGGTGGCGCGGGAGTGTGCCGCATGACGGCGCTCTGGACGTCCGATGCCATCGCCGAGGCGATCGGCGGCAAGGCTTCCCACCGGTTCGAGGTGACTGGCGTCGCCTTTGACAGCCGCGAGGTGACGCCCGGCGACCTGTTCGTCGCGCTCAAGGGCGAACATGCCGATGGGCATGACTATATCCCTAAGGCGTTGGCGGCCGGCGCCGGCGGGCTGATCGTCGATCATCCCGTGAACGGCCCCTATGTGCAGGTGGCGGACACCGGGCGCGGGCTGGAGGATCTCGGCCGCGCGGCGCGCCGGCGCACCGAGGCGAAGATCATCGGCGTCACCGGATCGGCCGGCAAGACCGGCACCAAGGAAGCGCTTTACCGCGCGTTTGACCGGATGAGCTTCGGCGCCGCCCACCGCTCGCTCAAGAGCTATAATAATCATGTCGGCGTGCCGCTCAGCCTTGCCCGCATGCCGAGCGAAACGCTGTTCGGTGTGTTCGAGATGGGCATGAACCATGAAGGCGAGCTGCGCGCGCTCACCCGCATGGTGCGCCCGCATGTCGCGATCGTCACGACCATTGCGCCCGCACACATCGAATATTTCGGCACGGAGGAGAAGATCGCGCAGGCCAAGGCCGAGATCTTCGAGGGGCTGGCCGAAGGCGGCGTCGCCATCGTCCCGTTCGATTCTCCGCATTTCGCGCTCCTGCGCGATGAGGCGCGTCGCCATACCGACACGGTGATCAGCTTCGGCCTGGGCCAGGGCGCGGATGTGCGCCTGGTGGAGGAAATGTCGTCCGACCGGGGCACGCTGGTCACGGCCCAGCTGCGCCACGCGCGCCTGAGCTTCACGCTCGGCATGGCCGGGCGGCACTGGGTCGGCAATGCCCTCGCCGTGCTCGCGACCGTTGAGGCGGTGGGCGGCGACGTGGGACAGGCAGGGCTTGCGCTCGCCGAGATGACCGGCCTGCCGGGCCGCGGCGCGCGCCACCGCATCGGCACGGCCGACGGCGGCAAGGCACTGCTCATCGACGAGGCTTATAATGCCAACCCGGCCTCCATGGCCGCGACGCTGGCGCAGCTTGGCGAGGAGCGGGCCGGCCGCCGCGTCGCCGTGCTCGGCGCGATGAAGGAACTGGGTGCGCTTTCCGCCAGCCTCCACGCGGGGCTGGCGCAAGCCGTGAAGGGCGCAGGCGTAGAGCTCGCCGTGCTCGTGGGCGAGGAAATGGCACCGCTGGCCGATGCGCTGGCCGGCGACGTGCCCGTTGAACGCATGAAGGATGTTCGCGAAGTGCTGGAATTTCTGCCCGACCGCCTGACGGACGGGGATGTCGTGTTGGTCAAGGGCTCGAACAGCGTCGGCCTCGCCCGGCTCGTCGATGCGCTCACCGCGAGCGAGGGGGCCTGACCATGCTATACTGGCTCGCTGAACAGCTCGATTTTCCCGGCATTCTCAATCTCTTCCGCTATCTGACGTTCCGCGCGGGGGCGGCGATCGTCACGGCCCTGTTCATCGGCCTGCTCATCGGTCCGCGGTTCATCGGCTGGCTGCGCGTGCGGCAGGGCAAGGGGCAGCCGATCCGCACGGACGGCCCGCAGACCCATCTCGCCAAGCGCGGCACGCCGACCATGGGCGGGCTCATGATCATCACCGCGCTGGCCGTCGCCGTGCTGCTGTGGATGAACGTCGCGTCCATCTATCTCTGGGCGTGCCTCATCGTCACATTGGGCTTCGGCGCGATTGGCTTCATGGACGATTATGACAAGGTGACGAAGGCGAGCCACAAGGGCCTCTCCGCGCGGATGCGCCTCATCGCCGAGTTCGCCATTGCCGGTTTCGCCACATGGCTCATCGTCAGCCACAACGGCACGCTGCTTTACCTGCCCTTCTGGAGCGGCGGCGCGCTGGACCTGAGCTATGCCTATTATTTCTTCGGCGCCTTCGTGATCGTCGCCTTCGGCAATGCGGTGAACCTGACGGACGGGCTGGACGGCCTTGCCTCCATGCCGGTCATCATCGCCTGCATGGCCTTCATGCTCATCGCCTATCTGGTCGGCCGTGCCGACTATGCCGCCTATCTCGGCATCCCGCATGTGCCGGGCGCGGGCGATCTGGTCATCCTGTGCGGCGCCATCGTCGGCGCGGGGCTCGCCTTCCTGTGGTTCAACGCGCCTCCGGCGGCCGTGTTCATGGGCGACACCGGCAGCCTGGCGCTCGGTGGCACCATCGGCGTCATCGCGGTCGCGACGCATCACGAGATCGTGCTGGCGGTGATCGGCGGCCTGTTCGTTGTGGAGGCGCTCTCCGTGATCATACAAGTCTTCTACTACAAGCGCACCGGCAAGCGCGTGTTCCGCATGGCGCCCATCCACCACCATTTCGAGCAGCTTGGCTGGGCTGAATCGACCGTCGTCATCCGCTTCTGGATCGTCTCCTTCGTGCTCGCGCTGGCGGGCCTTGCAACGCTGAAGCTGCGGTGATCGTCTCCGACGCCTTTGTTGGGAAACGCTACGCGGTCCTCGGGCTGGCGCGCTCGGGGCTCGCCACGGTGGAGACGCTCGCGGCGAGCGGCGCCTCGGTCATCGCCTGGGATCAGCGCGAGGATGCCCGTGCGCTGGTCGCAGGGAAGGCGGAGCTGGGCGATCCGCTGGAGATGGACCTGCACGGGCTGGACGCGATCGTCGTCTCGCCCGGCGTGCCGCTCAATCGCCACCCGATTGCCGCGCGGGCGCGCGAGGCGGGCGTGCCGATCATTGGCGATATCGAACTGTTCGCGCTCGCCCGGCCGAGCCTGCCGCCGCATCGCGTGGTCGGCATCACGGGCACCAACGGCAAGTCGACGACGACCGCGCTCATCCACCACATCGTCCGCAATGCCGGCCTGCCCGCGCGCATGGGCGGCAATATCGGCCTGCCGATCCTCGCGCAGGAGCCGCTGAAGGCCGGCGGCGTCTATGTGCTGGAGCTGTCGAGCTATCAGATCGACCTCACCTACAGCCTCGATTGCGATGTTTGCGTGCTGCTCAACATCACGCCCGACCATCTCGACCGCTATGACGGCTTTGAGGGCTATATCGCTTCCAAGGAGCGGCTGCTGGCGATGCAGTCGGCCGACCATGCGGCCGTGATCGCGGTGGACGACGATGTGACGCGTCGCATTGCGGCGGTCATGCCGCGCGCGCGGCAGGTTTCCGCCGCCTCGGTCGATCCGGCCGCGCAGCAGCGCTGGCCCGCCCTGCAGGGGCCGCACAATGCCCAGAATGCGGCTGTCGCCATCGCGGTCGCGCAGGCGCTGGGCATCAGTGATGCCAATGTCGCCGCCGCGCTGGAAAGCTATGCCAGCCTGCCGCACCGTATGCAACGTGTCGCGGAGATTGGCGGCGTGCTCTATGTGAACGACAGCAAGGCGACCAATGCCGCCTCCACGGCGCCCGCGCTCGCCGCCTGGCCGCCGATTGAGGGGCGGCCGCGCATCCACTGGATCCTGGGCGGCGTCGCCAAGTCCGACAATCTCGACGAATGCGTCGCGAGCTTTCCGGGCATTGCCTGCGCCTATACAATCGGCGAGGCCGGCCCCATGTTCGCGGGCCTGCTCGGCGCGGCGGACGTGCCGGTGAAGGAATGCGAGCTGCTGGTGACCGCGGTGAGCGAGGCGGCGGCCAATGCCCGGCCGGGCGACATCGTGCTGCTCTCGCCGGCCTGCGCGTCGTTCGACCAGTTCCGCGATTTCGAGGCGCGGGGTGACGCCTTCGCCGCGGCGGTCGCGGCGCTGGCGGAAAAGGGCCGCACGGGGGAGGGGGCATGAAGAGCGTCAACGACGACGAGATCAGCCTGGTCGATGGCGGTGCGCCGCATGCGCCCAAGCTCGGCCTGGATGCCGCGCTGGCGCCGCTGCGCCCCCGCCCGCGCAAGCCCCTGCCGCGCGAGCGGACCGCCCTCGCCATCTGGTTCTGGGAGATCGACCGCGTCCTGCTCGGCCTCATCGTCGTGCTGATCGCCATCGGCCTCGTCGCGGTGGCCGCCGCATCGCCGGTCGCCGCGAACAAGCTTTCCAGCAACGATACGACGCTGACGCCGCTCTATTATTTTTACCGCCAGCTCATGTGGATCGCGCTGGGCCTGCCGCTGATGTTCGTCATCTCCATGCTGCCGCGCGTGCAGGCACGGCGGCTCGCCGTGGGGCTGACCATCCTCTTCGGCTTCATGCTCCTGCTCGTCCCATTGATCGGCACCAACGTGAATGGCGCCACGCGCTGGCTGGGCCACCGCGCTGCCGGTCATCCCGCTGACTGCCATGTTGACCGGCATTGTCGCGCTGCTGCTCATGCGCCAGCCGGACTTCGGCCAGACGGTGATCTTCTGCGCGGTCTGGGCGGGGCTGCTGCTCATTGGCGGCGCCTCGATGCGGATCATGACCACGGTCGGCGTCGGCGCGCTGGGCCTGTTCGTGCTGACCTACCTCTTCTACGAGAATGGCCGCGAGCGCATCGATGCCTTCCTCTTCCCGGTCCGGGACCCGCTGGAAGGCCCGGATCAGGTGCAGCTTGCCCATGCGACGATCACCCATGGTGGCCTCATGGGCGTGGGGCCGGGCGGCGGCACCGCGAAGTTCAACCTGCCTGAAGCACATACCGACTATATTTTCTCCGTGGTGGGCGAGGAATTCGGCCTGATCGCTTGCGTCGCCATCGCGATGGTCTATCTGGCGATCGTCG
>JAFKLU010000116.1 GCA_017304105.1 Sphingomonadales bacterium | reverse complement strand
GCCATCTTTTCATCGAGCCACAGGACAGCGTCGCCGGCATGATCGCCTCCATCGACAAGGCGGCGCTGCCGGATGCGGCGCGCTTCCTCGATCATGAAGGGAATGACCTGCCATGGTGACGCCTGCCATGACCCCGGTGGAGGTCGTTCTCGCTCTCAATGATCTCATCGAGCAGCGACGCGGGCTGGAAGCGGTCGATCTCTATTTCGCCGACGATTTCCTCGAGCACGATCCCAATATCGCCGGCGGCGACAAGGCCGGCTTCGTCCGGTTCCTGCTCGACGGCGGCTGGACCACGCCCGGCGGTAGAGCCTACGGCTTCCACATGGACCGGATCATCGCGTCCGGAGAATATGTGGTCACGCACCAGCACGTCACCGAAGGCCCGGACGACCCGATCCTGGTTTTCATCGACATATATCGCGTGGTCGACGCCAAGTTGGTCGAGCATTGGCATGTCGGTTCGTCGGTGCCGGAGAACCAGGTCAATAAGCGCACGACGATGTATTGAAGCGGACTTGAGGCTGATCCATCCGTTTTGATGTCGTCACCCCGGCATAGGCCGGGTTCTATCCCCCTCGGCCAAGGACCGACCCGTTCCCCGGCGCAGGCCGGGGAACGGCTCCTCATCGGAACGGGATAATCACCGATCAAGTCCGGGGTGACGTCAGGAATTTGCGCAAAGGTCCGGCGAAAGCCGGAGCACTCGATCGAAACGACTTCTAGCCCCCACGCGCCTCCACCGCCGCGACATTGCCGCTGCGGCGCAGCAGCAGGATCAGGATCAGCGTCAGCACCGTCAGCGTGAGGATCGTGGCAAAGAAGCCGAACGCACCCGCCAGATCGAAAACATAGACGCCGGCCAGCGCGCCGAGCACGCCGCCAACACGGCCCATTGCGTCGGCCGTACCGATGCCGGTCGCGCGTAGCGCGGTGGGATAGAATTCCGCCGCCAGCGTGTAGAGACAGGTAATAACGCCGGCGATCGAGAAGCCGCCGAGCGGCAGCAGCGTGGCAATCAGCCTGCCCCTGGCCGGATCGAGCGGGACGAAGGTCAGCAATGCGATCGCCAGCACCGCGCCAAAGGCGAAGGAGGCCGCCGAATTGTAGACGCCGATGCGGCCGATCAGCCAGCCGGCGAGCGGCGTCCCGATCATGCTGCCGAGCGTCCAATAGAAGAGCGACTGGCTGGCAAAGGCGAGATCGAACCCGACGGACGAGAGGATCACCGGGATCCAGCCGAGGATGACGGAACCGAGCACATAGACGGTGAAGAAGAGCAGCCAGAGCGCCAGCGTGGCGCCGGCATTCTCGGCGAGCAGCGCAGGGATGGCCGACAGGCCCGATTGCGCGGGCGCGGCAATCGGCGGCGCAGGCTCATCCTGCTCCTCCAAGCCGAGACGCGCGACGATCCGCTGTCGCGCAACCTCTCTGGCCGGAAAACGCGCCAGATATTTGGGAGATTCCGGCACCAGGAAGGCAAGGAACAGCGTAACCGGTATGGCGACCAGCCCGCCCACGAGAAAGACCGACGACCAGCCATAGAGCGGCAGGATCTGGCTGGCGATGAGGGAGCAGGCGCCCAGTCCGAGCGGCGCGAAAAGGACCGCGAGGCTGATCATCAGCCCGCGCCGCGGCACCGGCGCCAGCTCGGTGATGAGCGCCATGCCGGAGGGATAATAGCCACCGAGCGCGAGGCCCACCGCGAACATGAGCACATAGAGGCCGAGCGGATCGCTGGCGAAAGCGCTGAGGCCCATCGCGATGCCCTGCACGATCATGAAGCCTATGATCGGCAGCTTGCGCCCCTTGAGGTCGCCGAGCACACCACCGAGGACCGCGCCGAGGCTCGTGCCGATCGAGATAAGGGCAAGCGGCACCGCCAGCGTCCGCGCGGGAATGCCCCAGTCCTTCAATAGGGAGGGCGCCACCACCGGCAGCGCCTGCAGGCAATAGCCACTGTAGAGAAACAGCAACAGCAAGCTCGCAAAGGCAAGGATTCGCGCGCTTCGCCGTGGCGTGGGCGACGCCACGGCCTCGCCGATCGGACTGAAGCCAACCATCAGCCGGGAGCCCTTCTGCAAGAAGAAAGAGTCAGTGCCGGGCGCGCATGGAGAGAGGAGTGGCGACCCGGCACTGCCCTGTCGACGTCCACGTCAGAAACGCTTCTTGACGACGAGGGAAAACTGGCGCGGCCGACCGGGCTGATCGCGGATCATCCCGAAAAAGGCCTCGATGTCGAAATTGTTGAGGACGTAATATTTGTCCGCGAGATTCTCGACCTGCAGCGCGACGGAGAGGTCCTCCGCCTCATTGCGCCAGGTCAGGCTGCCGTTGATCAGCGTGTAGGGCGCGATGCGATTGGTCGAGGCGTTGGCGGCGTTACTGTACATCTCCGACTGATGTGAGGCGTCAATGCGCGGCGTGATCGATCCGGCAGAGCCGAGATCGATCTTGTACTGGCCGCCGAGGCTCCATTGCATCTCGGGCACATAGGGCGGCACGAAGCTCAAGGAGAGGCCGGTCGAGGCCGCGATCGACTTGTACTGGAAGTCCAGATAGCTGAAGCTGCCGTTTATCTTGAGCCCATCGACCGGCTCGGCCGAGAGCTCGACTTCCACGCCCTTCGTATGCGCCGAGCCCACATTCTGCACGAGACTGCAGAAGGACAGGCCATATTCGGCACAGCTCAGGCGCGTCGCCAATATGTCGTCATACTCGTCATAGAAGGCGCTGACGTTGAAGCGGAGCCGCCGCCCGAAGAGATCGGTACGGATGCCGCCCTCGAAATTCTTGAGCTTCTCGGGCTTGAACGGCAGGGCGATGGCCGCCGTGGTCGGCACCGGATTGACGCCGCCGCCCTTGAAGCCGGTCGAATAGGTCAGATAGGTCATGATCTGGTCGTTCCAGCGATAATCGACGCTCAGGCGATAATCGACGACGCTGTCCGAATAGGAGACTTTGAGCCCGTTGAAGGCCGGATCGATGACCGCTCCCGTCAGCGAGTAACGATAGAAGGTATAGTCCTTCGCCTCATGCGTGAAGCGGATGCCGCCGGTGACGGTCAGGCCCGGGGTCACCGGGGCGACCACGGTGGCGAACGCCGCCGCCGTATGCGCCGGCACCGGATCATTGGTGTCGTACAGCGGAATGAAGGGCCGGATATCGGCGATGGCGCGCAGCAGCGTGTCCTGACGCGAATAATAGCCGCCGACCGTATAGTCGATGTTCGACAGCTTGCCGTTCAGCCGCACCTCCTGGCTGAAGAATTTGTGCCGGATCCAGTCATGCTCGAGCTCGACCGTGTCCGGCGTCATTTGCCCGAGACGCCCCAGCCATCATAATAGGTATTGGGGTCGGGCGCAAAGGCGTACCAGGTCGGATCGAGATTGGTCTGATCGATGCTGGCATAGGTCGCATAGTTACAGAACTTGCCGCAGACATATTGCGGCTCGAAGATATGCGAGCGCAGCACTTCGGCCGGGCCGGTTTTGTCCTCGTGGACAACGTCGCCCGAGAATAGCAGCTCCACATCGTCGGTCAGGAGGAAACGCAGCATGCCGCGCCCGGCGATGCTGTTCTGCCCGCCGAGCGGCGGTCCCAGCGCGCAGGACGTGCCGGTGGTCCGCTGCGGCGGGACGCCGCTGGCGGGATTGGCGCAGCCATAATCGAGGCGCGCGACATAGCCGTCCTGCTTGCGGGCGGCGAGCGACATGCGCGCGAAGATCCTGTCGGTCAGCGCGAAGTCGATGCTGCCGCGCGCGCCGAGCAGATCATTATCCCCGATCGTGCCCTCGAGATAGCCGCCGCCATCGCCGGTCGGTGTCCGCGAGATCACGCGGATCGCGCCGCCGATCGAGTTGCGCCCGGTCAGCGTACCCTGTGGGCCACGCAGTACCTCGACCCGCTCGACATCGACCAGATCGAACATCGAGCCGGTGAGCGTCGCGTAGTAGACGTCGTCGACGAACATGCCGACGCCCGGCTCCAGCGCGGGATGGAAATTGACCTGTCCGACACCGCGGATCGTCGCCGCGAGGCTAGGGCCCCAGGAGCTGGACACAGGTTTCAGCGTCACGTTCGGCGTCTGCATGCCGACCATCTGGATGTTGGTCGTGCCGCGCGCTTCCAGCATCGCGGCATTGACGGCGGTGATCGAAAGCGGCGTGTCCTGCAGCGCCTGCTCGCGGAACTGCGCCGTGACGATGATGTCGCGATCATCCGGCGTTGCCGCATCGTCGGCCGAGGCATCCGCGGGAGTTGCTTCGGGCGCTGGCGCCACCTGCGCCCATCCCGCTGCCGGTGCCAGGCAACTCGTCAGCACAGCGCCCGTCATGAGGACATATTTCAGCTTCATCGCATCCTCCCCTTCGAACGCAGCTTGGTCGCCGCGTCTTTTTGTCCAACTCCTGATCCGCCGCCTCGCCTGCCATTTCGGCTAGTTCGATTGCCTGATTAAAGAATATGCAATTTTGAGTCGTGTCAAACTATTTAGTTTGGTACGTCGCTTCATGCGCAGTTGCGAGCTGGCGCAGGCAGGCGGGTGCAAAACCTCCCGCCACAGGAAAACAAGAGGAGAGACGATGGACAGTCTGGCTGGAAAAACCGCGCTCGTGACGGGCGCATCCAAGGGGATCGGCACGGGAATCGCGGTCGCTCTGGCGCAGGCGGGTGCCCATGTCGCCATCAACTACGCGCGCGATCGGGCCGGCGCCGACCGCACCGTCGCGGCGATCGAGGCCGGTGGCGGCAGGGCCGTCGCGATCCAAGCAGACGTGTCCAGGCCGGACGATGTCGCCCGGCTAGTCGCCGAGACGGTCGCCGCCTTCGGTTCGCTCGACATCCTCGTCAACAATGCCGCCGCCTATGACATGGCGACGATCGAGGAGATCACGCCGGCCGAGTTCCACCGCCATTTCGACACCAATGTGCTCGGCCCGCTGCTGCTTACGCAGCATGCCCTCAAGCATTTCGGCCCGGGCGCCAGCGTCCTCAACATCTCCTCCGCGATCGTGGTCGCGCCCGAGGCGGGGACATCGCTCTACGGCGCCTCCAAGTCCGCGCTCAATCTCACGACGGAAATCCTCTCGAAAGAGCTCGGCCCGCGCCAGATCCGCGTCAACACCATTGCGCCGGGCGTCACCCATACCGACGGGCATCCCGTCAACGACTGGGACCGCGCGATCATCGACCCGCTGCTCGCGCGCACAGCGCTCGGCCGGCTCGGGACGCCGGACGACATCGCGCCGGCCGCCGTCTTCCTCGCTTCGGACGCCGCCCGCTGGATCACCGGTGCGACCTTCTACATTTCCGGCGGATTCCGCTGATCGATCAGGAGCATCCTTCCATGAAGACAGACGGCATGACGCCCAGGCAGATCGTCGACACGGCCAACCGGCTGATGGTCGAGAAACGCGGACTGGAGGCGATCCGCGACTATTTCGCACCCGATTATGTCGACCATAATCCCGGCACGCCGGGCGGCAATCTGGAGGGCCTGCTCCAGACGCTCAGGGACATGGGGTTCACCGAAGAAGCGCCCAACGACCGCGTCTTCGAACTGACCGTCCATCATCTCATTGCCGAGAACGACCTGGTGCTGGTCCACCAGCAGATCGCCGAGGCGGGCAATCCGACGATGATGTTCATGGACCTGTTCCGCGTCCGCGACGGTCTCATCGTCGAGCATTGGGACGTCATCCAGAACGTGCCTGACGATCCGGTCAACAAGGCCGTGCCCATGGCCTGACCGTGCCCCTTTGTCCCTGGAGACCAGTCACATGAATATCTTCCTCATCGGCGGAACCGGCAATATCGGCCCCTGCATCCTGCGCGAGGCGCTCTCGCGCGGCCACCGGGTCACGGCGCTGGCGCGCACGCCGTCCAAGCTCACCCCAACCGAAAATCTGACGATCGTGCGCGGCGACGTCATGGACACCACTCGGCTCGCCGAGATGATGAAGGGGCATGATGCCGTCATCGTCTCGCATGGTAGCGCCTGGGATGATCCCAAAGTGGGGCCAAAGACGATCCTCGCGGCGGATTCGATCATCGATGCCATGCGCATGGCCGGCCTCAGCCGCGTGATCTGGGTCGGCGGGGCCGGCAGCCTGTTCACCGCGGACGGGCGGCGTGTGGTCGACGCGATGGAGCCGCTGCCCGACTGGGCGCGCTCGGCCATCTGGGCGATGGCGGCGCATTATATGCATCTGCGCACGATCGCGGATCTCGACTGGTCGTTCCAATGCCCCTCGCAGGGTATCGCGCCCGGCGAGCGCACCGGCATCTTCCGGCTCGGCCTCGACGATCTGCTTGTCGACGACAAAGGCGAGAGCTTCATCAGCTATGAGGATTTCTCGGTCGCGCTGATCGACGAGTTGGAGCAGTCGCGCCACATCCGGCAGCGGTACACAGTCGGATATTGACCGGGCGGCTATTCAAACGGGGGCCGGCGTCCCACGGCGCCGGCCCCCTCCCCCTTGTCAGTACATCGTCACCCGGCCGTTGACATTGGTCTCGGGCACCGGCTGCATTACGTCCCAATGTTCGACGATGAGGCCGTTCTCGACGCGATAAATGTCCATGAACACCAGGATCGGCGAATTGGGACTGCCCTCGACATGGATATGGGTCACCACCATGTCGTCGGCGGCGACGGCGCGATCGAGCACCATCGTCAGGCGGGGGCGGGAGGGATCGGTGAAGCCCGCTTCCTCCAGATGCTCGATGAAGCCCTGCCGATTGCCGCCCCGAACGATCGGATTGTGCTCGATGAAATCCTCGGCGATATAGTTCTCGACCGCCTCATAGGCGCGATGCTCGCCGATCAGCCGGTTGCAATCGGTTACAATCTCCAACGGGGTCGCGAGGATCGCCGCCAGCGCGAGGCTGAAGAAGCCGCGATAGCCCGCCGCCGCCATCGCGAAGGCACCGAGATAGGCGCTGAGCAGCATCGCCCCGCGCCCCACCGCGCCGGCCGTGCCGAGGCCGGTGCCGAGCAGGCGGGAGGGATAGGCGTCCGCCGTAGCCGCGTAGAGGCTCGTCACCAGCCCCGCGGTCAGCGCGCCGACCAAAGCGAGCAGTGCGAAGGTCAGCGTCATGCCGCCGGTGCCCCGCGCCGGATTGAGGAAGAGGAGCATCGTCCCGGCGAGCGCGCCCAGCGCCAGCGCCCTCGATGCACGCGCGGCGCCGAACCGCTCGCACAGCCAGCCAGCGCCCATCGTTCCTGCCAGTCCGCCGATACTCCAGGCGGTGATGGCGAAATTGCCCTGCTTCAGCGAGAAGCCCTGCGTCGCCATCATCGTCGGCAGCCAGCCGAGCACAGTTGAGATCATCAGGAACAGGCCGAAGAAGGCACCGCCGATGGCGAAGGTCACACGGCGGAAAGGGGCACTGATCAGCGCCATCAGCGAGCCCGGTGCGTCCCTTCGCGGATCGTGCGAGGGCGCCAGCGCCACGCCGCGCACCGGATGTCCCAGCCGCGCCATCACCCGGTCCAGTCGCTCCCGCCGCGCCGGAAAGCGGACGAGATGCTGCGGCGTCTCCGGGATGACCAGCATCAGCAGCACTGCCCAGGCGGCCGGGACGAGGCCGCCCAGCACATAGAGCAGCGGCCAGCCAAGGCGCTCCAGCAGGAGCCCGGCGAGCGCCGAGCTCATCGCGATGCCGACCATGGTGAGCGCCAGCGCGAAGGCCATGGCACGCCCGCGATAGCGGCGCGGCGTCAGCTCGGAGACCATCGCGAGCGCCGGCGGCAGGCAGAGGCCGAGACCCAGCCCCGAGACGAACCGGTTGACGCCCAGAGCCGCCAGACTGCCGGTCAGCGGCGTCATCGCCGTCACCAGGCCGAACAGCAAAGCGCTGAGCGTCAGCGGCCATTTTCGGCCGTATCGATCGGCAAGCTGGCCACCGATGACTCCGCCAATGCCGGCGCCGAGCGAGCTCAGGAACAGCGCGCCCGAGAAAGCGGCAGGCGCTACGCTCCAGTCTCGCGCCATGCTGGGGATGGTCGCGCCGAGCAGATTGCCATCGATCCCCTCGGAAATGAAGATGATGACGAGCAAAGCGAGAATGATCTTCTGCGGACGGGTCCAGGCCCCTTCATCGAGCAGCACCTCGATGCTGACCGGCGCGCCGTCTGCCGACAGGGCGATCTCCCGCTCCAGCGCGTTCATCCCGCCCGCTCAACCATGCACATCCTTGATCATCTGCGGCTCCATCTCGAGCGCGATGCCGAGCTGGCTCTTTTCGAATGAATTGATCGTGTCGAACTGACCGGCGCGTACCTTGCTGGGCCAGTCGGGGTCGGCGATGAGGCTGCGGCCGACTGCCACTAGATCGAACTCGCCGCGCGCGAACCGCGCGTTAAGCTCGCGCAGATTGTGGTCGAGCGGCAGGCCCTTGCTGGGAGTGCCGACCAACGAGGCCATGACGTCGCTGCTCAGCCCGACACTGCCGACCACGATGACCGGCAACTCCGAGAGTTGCTTGCACCAGCCGGCCAGCCCCAGTTGCGATCCCGTGAATGCCGGCTCGTAGAAGCGCCGCGCAGAGACATGGAGGAGATTGGCGCCGGCCTGCTCGAACGCGGCGAGCAGTATTGCTAGTTCCTCCGGGGTTTCCGCGATCTTGGCGTCATAATCGACCTCTTTCCATTGAGAGATGCGCACGGAGAGGATCTGATCAGGACCGATCGCCTCGCTGATCGCGGCGATCACTTCGGCCGGATAGGTGGCGCGCTCCGCCAGCGAAAGCCCGCCGTAGCGGTCCTCCCGCACATTGGTCTGCGCCCAGAGAAATTCATCGAGGAAGAAGCCGTGACAGGCGTGCAGTTCGATGCCGTCCATGCCCGCCTGAATGGCGAGGCGCGCGGCATGAACGAAGGCGCGTCGGATCTCGTCCAGTTCCTCGGTCGTCGCAGCGCGACCGTTGGTCTTACCGCGCATGTAGAGTCCCGACGCGCTGAGCGCCGGTCCCGGCAGGCTCGGCAGCGCCTGGGACTCGGAACGGATTGCGCCTGGATGGGACAGTTGAAGGAGCATCGTGCCCCCCGCTGCGTGCACTGCTTCGGCGCAATATGCCCAGTCAGAGACCGTGTCCTCCGCCATGCGCGGAAAATGCGGATCCCAAGCCGACGACCAGTGATCCACGCAGCATCCTTCGCCGATGATCATGCCGGCGCCGCCGCGCACGCGGCGCGCATAATAATCGCCCATTTCCGGGAGGATATGCCCATCCACCGAGCGGCCACGCTGCATGCCTGGCATGACGATACGCGTCGGCACCTCGACCTGACCGATGCGCAGGGGCTCGAATAAGGCTTCGATGTCGCCGGGCATGCGCATCCCTTCTCCCCGGGGTGACCGCGACTTCGCGATCGTCATAGTCAATCTATGGTCAAACCATTTGGTTCGGCAAGTGCAAATGCCATATCGTAACACATTATTTTATAGCAATCTTATGGGTCACATCATGGGATTGCGCTGTTTCGCTGCACAATCTGCTCCCAAAAGCCGCCCGTGTGCAGCGCCTTCATCTCGTTGCGGCTGACCAGCTCGTGCGGAAACCCCGGCTCGATCGCGCTCGCCGCATCGAGCCGTGCGACATGCTCCGGGCTCAAGTCCAGCGCGATCGCCGCGAGATTGTCACGAAGCTGCTGTCCGTTACGCGCGCCCAATATCGGAATGAAGCTGCAGCCACGCGTCTCCTTGGCACGGACCCAGGCGATGGCGACCTGCGCCGTCGTCCTGCCGAGGTCGGCAGCGACGGACTCGATCACATCGAGAATGGCATCCTCATGCCCCGCCGCGAAGGCGCGGATCGATCCGCCCCCTTTGGTCAGCCGCCCCACTTCGCCCCGGCGATACTTGCCCGTCAGAATGCCGCCGCCGAGCGAAGCCCAGATGAACACAGACAGGCCATAGGCATCGGCCATCGGGATCAACTCGCGCTCGGCGGTGCGTTCGGCCAGGCTATATTCGATCTGGATCGCGGAGATGGGCGACCAGGCGCGCAGTTCGGCCAGCGTCACAGCGCGCGATATCTTCCAGGCCGGGAAATCTGAAATGCCGATATAGAGCGCCTTGCCCGAGCATACGACATCCTCCAGGCCCCGGATGATCTCGTCGGTCGGCGTCACCAGATCGGGCATGTGCACCCAGAAAATGTCGACATGATCGGTGCGCAGCCGCTTCAGGCTGCCCTCGATGCCGTGCATCATCGCCTTGCGGCTGTTGCCCGTCTTGGCGACCGAGAGCGCTCCGACCGCCGTGGTATATTTGGTCGAGAGGATGAAATTGTCGCGGTCATGCTGGACGAACTCGCCGATCATCGTCTCGGCCTCGCCATTCTGATAGCCGTCCGCGCAATCGAACAGATTGCCGCCCGCATCGACGAACTGGCCGAAGAGGCTGAGGCTCTCCTCGCGCGTGCAACCCCAGCCCCAGGCGGTGCCGAACGTGCCCGTGCCGAGCGCCACTTCCGAAACTTTCAGCCCCGACTTGCCGAGCAATCTGTATCGCATCCTGCCTCTCCAATTCCCGCCAGCCACATGCGCTAGGTTCACCACATCGGATTTCCGCTTTCGGTCTTTTCCGGGACCGGCTGCACCACGTCCCAATGCTCGGCGATCTTGTCGCCCTCGAAGCGCCAGAAGTCCGCGAACATGCGCCCGCGATCGGTCGAGCCGATCGACATGAAGTAGTGCACGATCAGATAGTTGCCGACGATGAACTTGTGGACGTAGCGCGTGCTCCAATCCGTCTCGTCGGCATAGAAATCGGGATTGGAGGCAGTACGCGCCTCGAACCAGCGCACCTGATCGGCGGGGTCGTTGGGCAGGTCCGGATTATGCTCGACGAAATTCGCCGCGGCATGGGTGCCGAGCGCATCGCCCAGCCTGTGCTCCACATAGAGCAGCCGATAGAAATCTTCCGCCGCCGCGCGCATCGTCTCAGATGCCGGCATGTCCATCCGCCGTATCTGCTGTTCCTGGTCCGCCATATCCTCTCCTTCCTTCTCGTCGTTGTTATCGATCATTCTCCCGGCAAATCTTCGATCAGGGATTTGAGCGGCCGCGCGGCATCGGCCAGCGCCTCGGGCGCGATCCTGTGCCGCCCCGTCACCAGCGCCTTGCCCTGCACATAGTCCTTGACCGCATTGACGCAGTCGAGCGCGATCACGGCGCCGTCCTTGAGATAGACGACCGAGAAGCTGCGGGTCGCCGGGTCGCCGCGCAGCACCGTCGCGTCATGCCCGATCGACAGGCCCACCGTCTGCAGCTTGAGATCGAACTGGTTGGACCAGAACCAGGGCACCGCTTGATAAGGCTGCGCATCGCCGGTGATCGCCTGGGCGACGGTCCGGGCCATGTCGTTGGCGTTCTGGACGGATTCCACGCGGATCGTCGCGCCGTTGGCAAAGCCGTTGGCATGGGCGGCGCAATCACCGATCGCATAGATGTGCGGCAGGCTGGTGCGGCAATGCGCATCGACCTCGACACCGTTGCCGATCCGCGCGCCCGCAGCCTGCAAGGGTGCCACGGCAGGCACGATGCCGATGCCGACGATCACGATGTCGGCCGCCAGCGTCTCCCCATCGGCTAAGCAGACACCCGTCACCCGACCGCCCGCGCCGACAAGCACTTCGACCTGCGCGCCAGTGCGCAGATCCACGCCATGGCCGCGATGCGCGTCATGGTAGAAGTCCGACAGCGCCTCGCCCGCGACGCGCGCCAGCACGCGCGGCAGCGCCTCCAGCAGCGTCACCTGCGCACCGAGCTTGCGCAGAACGGCGGCCGCCTCCAGTCCGATATAGCCGCCGCCGATGACGACCACGCGGTGCGCGCCGCCGTCGAGATCGGCCATCACCGCATCGATGTCGCAGCGGTCACGGATGGTATAGACGCCGACCAGATCGGCGCCCGCGCAGCTCAGTCGGCGCGGGTCGCCGCCCGCCGTCCAGACCAGCGTGCCATAGCCGACCGTGCGGCCATCCTCGAGGGTGACGGTCCGCGCCTGCGCATCGACCGCCGCCACCGCATTGCCGAGCAGCAGGTCGATCCCCTTCTCGGCCCAGAAGGCGGGCGGGCGGATATAGAGCCGATCGAAGCTCTTTTCCCGCGCCAGATAGTCCTTGCTGAGCGGCGGGCGCTCATAGGGCGGCTCATGCTCGCGGCCGATCATGGTCACGGTGCCTTCATAGCCCATCTGCCGCAGCAGCACGCCGAGTTGCGCACCGCCATGGCCCGCGCCGACGATGACGATATCGGCCTTCACAGGTAACGCAGCCCAAGGGCCTTGAGCCCTTCGCGCAGCGAGAAGACGTCGAGGCTGAGTTCGCCGGCTGCGAGGCGCCTGCGCTTGTCCGCCTCATTGGCCTCGCGCGCCTGTGCCTTGGCGAGGATGTCGGCGGCCTCGGCGCGCTTGACGACGCACACGCCATCATCGTCCGCGACGATCACGTCGCCCGGCTCGACATAGGTGCCCGCGCAGATGACGGGGATGTTCACGCTGCCGAGCGAAGCCTTGATCGTACCCTGCGCGAAAATCGCCTTCGACCAGACCGGAAAGCCCATCTCGGTCAGGTCGCGCACGTCGCGCACGCCGGCATCGAGGATGAGACCGCGACAGCCGCGCGTGATCGCGGAGGTCGCCAGCAAGTCACCGAAATAGCCGTCCTCGCAGGGGCTTGTCGGGGCGAGCAGCAGGACATCGCCGGCCTGCAATTGCTCGATGGCGACATGGACCATCCAGTTGTCGCCCGGCGGCGCGATGATCGTCACCGCGCTGCCGGCGATGCGCGCCCCGCGATAGATGGGGCGCATATAGCTCGCCAGCAGCCCGGTGCGGCCCTGCGCCTCATGCACCGTCGCCACGCCGCAGGCTGCGAGGCCGTCGATCACCGCCGGATCGGCGCGCCCAATCTGTTGCACGACCACGCCCATGCCGCTCAATCCTCCGGCGCGATCGAGGCAGCGAGCCCGTCCAGCTCCTCGCTCAGGATGATCTGGCAGGACAGGCGAGATTGGGCGGTGCGATGCTCGGAACTGTCGAGCAGATCGTCTTCGTCGACGCTGATCGGGGGCAACTTGGCGAGCGAGACGGGATCGACGTACACATGACAGGTGGCGCAGGAGAGACAGCCGCCACAGATGGCCATGAGTTCGTCGATCCCCGCGTCGCGGATGGTTTCCATCAGCGAGCGATCCGATATGAAATGAAGATTATGAACCGCTCCAGAGCGATCAGTTACGCTGATGCTCGCCATCAACACCTCCCCGAAGTGCAAAATCTGGCAATCTTGTCGACGCCCGAAAAGGTCGCCGCGAGCCATTCCCCCCGACCATTCACCGCATGCGGATCGTCGCGGAACATCAATCGATAAAAGTATATGCGCAGATCTTGTTGCCGCCCGGATCGCGCAGATATGCGGCATAGGCGCCAGGGAGATGATTGCGGGGGCCCGGCGCGCCCTCGTCGGTGCCGCCCGCAGACAGCCCCGCGGCGTGAAATGCGTCTACGTCCGCTGTCGTCGCGGCGGCGAACCCAATGGTGACACCATTGCTCGAAGGCGCTTCGCCATTGCCGGGACGGACGACCAGAAATGCCGGCTTGTCCTTGCCATACAACATCCAGTTGTCACCGAACGGGCCAAGGTTCCTAATGCCCAGCGGTGCGAGCGCCACGTCATAGAAGCTGACAGACGCCCCTAAATCCTTTGCACCGAGCATGGCATGGGAGAAAACACCGTCGCCAGAAATCACAGCCATATTCTGTCTCCTCGATAAAAAGACTAGTAGATCACGACGCTGCGGATGCTCTCCCCGGCATGCATGAGGTCGAAGCCCTTGTTGATGTCCTCCAGCCCCATGACGTGCGTGATCATCGGGTCGATCTCGATCTTGCCGGTCATGTACATGTCGACGATCTTGGGCACGTCCGTGCGGCCCTTCGCGCCGCCGAACGCCGTGCCGCGCCAGTTGCGCCCGGTGACGAGCTGGAACGGCCGGGTCGAGATCTCCTTGCCCGCCTCGGCCACGCCGATGATGATCGAGGTGCCCCAGCCGCGATGGCAGGCTTCGAGCGCCGTGCGCATCACCTCGGTGTTGCCGGTCGCGTCGAACGTATAGTCCGCCCCGCCCTCGGTCATCTGCACGATCATCGCGACCACGTCCTCGCGGCTCATGCCCTTGCTGTTGAGGAAGTCGGTCATGCCGAACTTGCGGCCCCATTCCTCGCGATCGGGATTGATGTCGACGCCGATGATCCTGTTGGCGCCGGCGAGGCGCGCGCCCTGGATCACGTTGAGGCCGATGCCGCCCAGGCCGAACACCACGACATTGTCGCCGACCTGCACCTTGGCCGTGTTGATCACCGCGCCCACGCCCGTGGTCACGCCGCAGCCGACATAGCAGGCGCTGTTGAACGGCGCGTCCTGCCGGATCTTGGCGACCGCGATCTCGGGCAGCACCGTGAAGTTCGAGAAGGTCGAGCAGCCCATATAATGGAAGATCGGCTGGCCCTTGTAGGAGAAGCGCGTCGTGCCGTCCGGCATCAGCCCCTTGCCCTGCGTGGCGCGGATCGCGGTGCACAGGTTCGTCTTGCCCGAGAGGCAGCTTTTGCACTGCCGGCATTCCGGCGTGTAGAGCGGGATCACATGGTCGCCCGGCACGACCGAGGTCACGCCCGCGCCCACCTCGCGCACGATGCCCGCGCCCTCATGGCCGAGCACGGAGGGGAAGATGCCCTCGCTGTCGAAGCCGTCGAGCGTATAGGCGTCGGTGTGGCAGATGCCCGTCGCCATGATCTCGACCAGCACCTCGCCGGCCCTGGGCCCTTCCAGGTCCAGCTCGACGATCTCAAGCGGCTTCTTCGCCTCGAAGGCGACAGCGGCGCGCGTCTTCATTCTGCTTCTTACTCCGATCGAGCCGCACCCAGACGCGCAACCTCATGCCAATCTGCTAGCCGATCAAAGATCGTTATACAATCTATTATACGATTTCATCTTATCTTTCTGATTACCTTTCATATTGAGGGCCTTACCTGCCACGCATGCTGAAGAGAGCGATCGTGCGGCCATGAGCCAATGGGGTGAAAGACTCGGGCATGTCGACCAGCCTCCCCGCTCGCGCAATTCTGTTTGATCTGGCGAGGTCGATCCCAATCTGCGCAGGTCGCCAATGATCGCGCTCGACCAGCGATCCTTCACTCTCAGGGAGATGCGCCAAAACCCACGGCCTCACGCGACAAACGGGGCCTCTTGCCAAGCGCCACATCAAAGAATATACAAAATCGTATAAGCACATCCAAAGTCATAATTGGAAGCCTAGAGAGGGGATAATGAGAGAAAACCTGCGGCGCATTGCGCCTTCCGCCCGTGCGACCACCCGCCAGATCGCGGCGGTCCTGCTGCTGACAACCGCGCTGTCCGCGCCGGTTTTTGCTCAGGACGACGCGCCGGCCGACGAGGCTGCCGATACGCAAGACATCATCGTGACCGCGCAGTTCCGCTCGCAGCGCCTGCAGGACACACCGATTGCCATCACGGCCCAGACCGGCGAGATGCTGGCAGAGCGTGGCATCACCACCACCACCCAGCTGGTCGCAGTTGCGCCGAACGTGAACCTGACGCAGAACGCCTCGGTGTTCGGCGTGTCGACCTCGGTGTTCATCCGGGGCATCGGCCAATATGATAATAATTTCGCCTATGAGCCTGGCGTCGGCATCTATCTCGACGATGTCTACTATGGCGTGATCACCGGCGCCGACTTCGCACTTGCTGACATCGACCGGGTCGAGGTCCTGCGCGGTCCACAGGGCACGCTTTCGGGCAAGAATAGCGAAGGCGGCTCGATCAAGCTCTACAACCGCAAGCCGCAGGGCGACGGATCGGGCTATGTCGAGGCCACTTATGGCCGCTTCAACCGCATCGACGTCAAGGGCGCTTTCGACGTATCGCTTTCGCCGGACAAGCTTGCCCTGCGCATCGCCGGCTTCAGCAACAACAAGGACGGCTACGTCAAGCGGCTCGACTTCGCTTGCGCCAATCCGAGCCTGGCGGGCAACATCCCGCGCGCCACATCCAGCGGGAGTTGCGAGATTGGTAGGGAGGGTGGGGTCAACAACTGGGGCATCCGCGCCGCGCTACGCTACACGCCATCCGCGGATCTCGAGATCAACCTTTCCGCGGACCGAACCGTCGACACCTCGGACCCGGCGCCATTGTCGCTCTTCTATGCCTTCGCCCCGTTTGGCGCCCCGACCTATAATGGCGCGGTGGGCGGCACGGCCTGGGACTACAAGTTCGTTCCCAGCGATCCCTACACCAATTATTCGACCTATCGAAACACGGTGACGGGCTTCGACGCCGGATCCACCACATCCACCAAGGCCTGGGGCGTCGGCGGCGACGTCGAGTGGAAACTGGGCGACAAGCTCAGCCTCCGCTCCATCACGTCCTATCGCCAGCTCGACACGCGCGCGGGCTTCGATCAGGACGGAAGTCCGATCGGCCTTGCGACCACCCTGATCAGCAACAGCTACCACCAGTTCACGCAGGAACTGCGTCTTTCGGGCGATTCCGACATGCTCGACTGGACGATCGGCGGCTTCTACTTCGATGCCAAGGGCATCCTCCAGAACCGCATCGACTCCGGTGCAACGCAGTTCATCACCGACGATCCGGTCATCACCACCAGCAAGTCGCTATTCGGCCATATCGTCCTTCATCCGATCGAAAATCTCAACATCACGGGCGGGATTCGTTACACGGACGACAAGAAGACCTACGATTTCACGCGCTATGGCCCCGATGGCGGCGCGGCCCTGCCGGCTCAGGCGCCACTGAATAGCCTGCCATTGCAGGTCTATCAGGGCGATCGCGTCGACTATCGCATCGGCGTGGACTATCGGTTCAGTCCGGCCGCCATGGCCTATGCTCAGTTCTCGACCGGGTTCAAAGGCGGCGGCGTCAATCCGCG
>JAFKLU010000115.1 GCA_017304105.1 Sphingomonadales bacterium | reverse complement strand
GCACGCGGTCGGACTGGATGGTGCCAACCTGCCATGTCCGGCCGATCGCGTCGGTCAGGTGCCATTCCAGCTTGGGCGCATAGAAGGCGCCTTCGCCGGGCAGTTCTTCCCAGCCATATTCCTCGGTGGCGAGGCCCGCGCGGACGACTGCGTCGCGTAGCTCCGCCTCCGCCTGGTCCCACATTTCCTCGGTGCCGAAGCGCTTCTCGGGGCGCAGGGCCAGTTTGATGGAATAAGTGAAGCCGAAGTCGCGGTAGATGCGGTCGGCGAGCTTGCAGAAGGCCTGCACCTCGTCGACGATCTGGTCCTCGCGGCAGAAGATGTGCGCGTCATCCTGCGTGAACTGGCGCACGCGCATCAGGCCGTGCAGCGCACCATGCGGCTCGTTGCGGTGGCAACAGCCATTCTCATAGAGGCGCATCGGCAGATCGCGATACGACTTGATGCCCTGCCGGAAGATGAGCACGTGCGCCGGGCAGTTCATCGGCTTGAGCGCCATCCACTCGGCCTTGTCCGAGACGATCGGACCTTCGTCGTCCACGTTCGGCACCTCGTCGGGGATGACGAACATGTTCTCGCGATATTTACCCCAGTGGCCGGACTGCTCCCACTGGCGCGCGTCCATCACCTGCGGCGTCTTCACCTCGCTATAGCCGGCGGCGTCGATCGCCCGGCGCATATAGGCCTCCAGCGCCCGCCAGATGACGAAGCCATTGGGGTGCCAGAAGACCGATCCGTGCGCTTCCTGCTGGAGGTGGAACAGGTCCATCTCCTGCCCGATGCGGCGATGATCGCGCTTGGCCGCTTCCTCCAGCCGCGTGAGGTGCGCGTCGAGCTGCTTCTTGTTGAGCCAGCCCGTGCCGTAGATCCGCGAGAGCATGGCGTTGCGCTGGTCGCCGCGCCAATAGGCGCCCGAGACGCGCGTCAGCTTGAACGCCTGCGGGTCAAGCTTGCCGGTCGAGGCGAGATGCGGGCCGCGGCACATGTCCAGCCAGTCGTTGCCGGAGCGATAGACCGTCAGTTCCTCGCCCTCGGGCAGCTCGGCCGCCCACTCAGCCTTGAACGATTCGCCTTCCTTGCTCCACCGCGCGATCAGATCGGCGCGGCTCCACACTTCGCGCGTGAGCGGCTTGTCGGCGGCGATGATCTCGCGCATCCGCGCCTCGATGGCGGGCAGGTCCTCCTCCGTGAAGGGGCCGCGATCCGGCGCGGGCGCGAAGTCATAGTAGAAGCCGTCGTCCGTGGACGGGCCGAAGGTGATCTGCGTGCCCGGAAAGAGCGACTGCACCGCCTCGGCCAGCACATGCGCATAATCGTGGCGAGCGAGCTCCAGCGCCTCCTTCTCGTCCTTCGCGGTGACGAGGGCGAGATGAGCGTCGGCTTCCAGCGGGCGCGTGATGTCGCGCAGTTCGCCGTCCACCTTCGCCGCGATCGCGGCCTTGGCGAGACCCGGCCCGATGGCGGCGGCGATCTCCGCCGGGCTCGTCCCGCGCGCGACCTCGCGGGCAGAGCCGTCGGGGAGCGTGATCTTGAGAATTTCCGTCATCGGTCTGGTTCCTGTCTGCGGCCTCAGGCGCTTAGGGAAGCACGGGCCTGTTGAAAAGAGGCAGGAAGGAATGAACGCGCCTGATTGGCCCATCCCTTCCGGATGAGCCTCTTGCGAATCGCGTCAGAAGGTGACGCGCGTGCCGAAGCCCCCCGGGAGCGCCCGGGTGGTGGTAGTCGTCAGCCTGAGCATTGACGTCGGCATGAGCGCGCACATAGCGCCGGTACGGGATTTTGTCACTATCGAAGGCCGCGCGCTTCCTTGACAGCCGCGCCCTCTCCGGTGTCTCTGTCGCTCGGGGAAAACAGGGGGAGGGTTCGGCCATGGCCGACAGGGGCGAGCGTGCGTTCGGGTTCAGCGGCACATGGCGCGATTATGCGCCGATCGCCCTCACCAATCTCCTGCTCACCATCGTCACGCTCGGCGTTTACCGCTTCTGGGCGACCACGCGCACCCGCCGCTACCTTTGGAGCCGCACCCGCTTCATCGACGAGCCGCTCGAATGGACCGGCACCGGCATGGAACTGTTCATCGGATTCCTGCTCGTGCTGGGGCTGTTCGGCCTGCCCTTCCTGTTCCTGCAATTCGGCTTTCAGGCGCTGATCCTTCAGGGCTACATGGCACTCGCCTTCACGCTCGCGGCTCTGGCTGCGGCAATGATCTTCTATCTCGCTGGCGTGGCGGTGTTCCGCATGGTGCGCTATCGGCTGAGCCGCACCTGGTGGCACGGCATTCGCGGCGGCAGCGATGACAAGGGTTGGGCCTATGGCTGGTCCAATGTCTGGCGATACCTTATCGCCGGATTCTCGCTCTATCTGCTGATGCCCTGGGCGATGATCTCGCTGTGGAACGACCGCTGGTCGGCGATGAGCTTCGGCCCTTTCCGGTTCAGCGCGCGCGCGCCGGTCGGGCCGGTCTACCGGCGCTTCCTGCTGTTCTACCTCCTGCCGTTCGGCCTCATCATTCTGGCGGCGACCATCGGCCTGCCGCAAGTGGCGCAAGATCCGAGCCAGGCGCCCGACGCTGCCGCCGTGCGGACGACGCTGCTCTTCCTCGCCGCGCTGTTCATCGGCTTCTACGTCCTGCTGCCGCTCATCGCGCTCCTTTATTATGCCAAATATATGCGCGTGGTGATCGGTGGACTGTCGCTCTCCACGCTCGATTTCCGTTTCACCGCGCGCAGCAAGGATTGGTTCCTGCTGATTCTGGGAGACATCGCGCTGGTCGTGTTCACCTTCGGCATCGGCGCGATCTTCCTCGCCTATCGGCACTGGAAATTCTTCAGCGATCATCTCGACGCAACCGGTGAGATCAGCCGCGCCAGCCTAACCCAATCGACCACCGCCGCGCCCGGACAGGGCGAGGGGCTGGCGGATGCGTTCGACTTGGGCGCGATCTAGGCTATGCGCTGGGCATGACGAGCATCGGCCCGGACGAGGACCTTTGGCATTATGACGGCAGCAGCGCCGTGCGGCATCATCCGCGCGTCGACTGGGATGCCGACGGGTTCATCCTGCGCTGGGAGACCGGCGCCAGCGGCCCCCATCGCTGGGGCGATCTCGTGCCGCTCGGCGGCACGGGCGGCCGCTCTGTCTATGGCCTGCGCGGCGTCAATGGCTGGCGGCTGACGTTCGCGGGGCCGCCGCCCGCGCCCTTCGCCGTGCATCTGCCGCTTCCCGCGCGCTATGGCCGCTGGGTGGATCAGCTCGGCCTGTGGAAGGCGCTGGGCCTGTTCGCAGCGGTCGCGGCGCTTGTCATCTTCGTCGTGCTGCGCGCCCCGGCCTGGATCGCGCCGCATGTGCCCATGGCCTGGGAGGAGAAACTCGGCGACGCGATGTTCGGCGATTTTGGCGGGCGCCTGTGCGAGACTCCGGCGAGCCGCGCCGCCATCGAGAAGCTGCGGCGGCAACTGGGCAATGACGTGCCGATTCGCCAGATCGGCATCGCGAACATCCGCATGGTCAATGCCGTCGCGCTGCCGGGTGGACGCATCCTCCTGTTCGATGGATTGATCCGCGAGGCCAAGTCGCCGGACGAGCTGGCCGGCGTCCTCGCCCACGAGATCGGCCATGTCCGCAATCGCGACACGATGACGGCGCTGGTCCGTCAGCTTGGCCTCAGCGTGCTGCTGGGCGGCTTCAACGGCAATGTCGGCGGCGCGATCAATGGCCTGCTGGCGATGAGCTACAGCCGCGAGGCGGAGCGCGCCGCCGACCAATATTCGATCGACGCGATGCGCGCGGCGGACATCTCGCCGCTGCCGACCGCCGCCTTCTTCGACAAGCTCGGCAAGCTGGCGGGCGGCGAAAAGGCCGAGCGCACGATGAGCTGGATGGCCTCCCACCCCGTCTCGGCGGAGCGGCGCGCGGCGTTCGAGGCATCGGCGCAGAAGGGAAAACGCTACCAGCCCTCGCTGAGCGCGGCGGAATGGCGCGCGCTGGTCGACGCGTGCAAGCAGGACCCGGACGTGACGAAGGGACCGGTTCTCGGTTTCTGAGCAACGGGCTACGGGAAAACTTGCTTTGGCCGCGCAATGGGCGTTTCACCGGCCCATGAGCGATTCTCCCTCCTTCGTCTCCCGCCCGGACGGGCTGTGCCTCGCCTATCGCCATCGCGCCGGTGATGGTCCCACGCTCGTCTTCCTGCCCGGCTACATGTCGGACATGCTGGGCGGAAAGGCCGTCGCGCTGGATCAATGGGCGGCGGAGAATCGCCGCGCCATGCTGCGGCTCGATTATGCCGGCTGCGGCGAGAGCGAGGGGGATTTCGAGGCGGGCACGCTGGCAAGCTGGCGCGACGATGCGGCGGCGGTCATCGAGGCTGTCGTGCCGCACGGTCCGCTGCTGCTTGTCGGTTCCTCCATGGGCGGCTGGCTCGCGCTGCTGCTGGCGCAGAGGCTGGGCGCGCGCGTCGCGGGGCTGGTCGGCATCGCCGCCGCCCCGGATTTCACAGACTGGGGCTTCGATGCCGAGCAGAAGGCGACCATGCGACGCGAGGGCAAGCTCGTGGAGCCGACGCCCTATGGCGATCAGCCCTATGTGACCACGCTCGCCTTCTGGGAGTCGGGCGAGGCGCTGCGGCTGCTGGATGGGCCGATTGCCATTGATTGCCCCGTGCGCCTGCTTCAGGGGCAGGATGATCCAGATGTGCCCTGGCGCACCGCGCTGCGCATTGCCGAGCGGGTTCGTTCAGCCGATGTGCAGACGATCCTCATCAAGGATGGCGACCATCGCCTCTCCCGTCCGCAGGATATCGCCCTGCTCGTCGGGACGGTGGCGCGCCTCACGGAGACCTGATGCCCATCCTCCTGTCTGCCGCTCTCGCGCTCACCCAGCTTGCGCAGGCGAGCCCCCAGCACAGCCCCGAGATCGAGGCGCTGCTGCGCCATCGCGACGAGCGCAGGCGTGCGGAGGCGGAAGCCCCCTCGCCAATGCCGACGCCGGAACCTGCGCCTGCAGAGGACGACAGTGCCGGGCTCTCTGAGGTGATCCCGCCCGCCATCGCCGCGCGGCTGGCCCAGTGCCTCGCCAAGGCCAATGCAGATCCGGCGCTGGGCATATCGGATGCGCAGGCCTGGGTCGGCACGGGCGGCGGCGCCTTCGCCGCCCAATGCCACGGCTATGCGCTCGGCAAGACGGAGCGCTGGGCGGAGGCGGCCGAGACGCTGGAGCGCGGCGCGCGCCTGCCCGATGCCGATACGGTAACGCGCGCCCGCCTCTGGTCGCAGGCCGGGAATGCCGCGCTGCTTGCCGGAGATGCGCCCCGTGCCGCGCGCGATCTCGATCAGGCGCTCACCGGCACCCTGCCGCAGACGCTCGCAACCGGCGAGATCCATCTCGACCGCGCCCGCGCCCGCGTCGCCACGAACGATCTCAAGGGCGCGCGCGCGGACCTCGACCGGGCGATCGTGCTTGCCGGGAGCGATCCGCTTGCCTGGTTGCTCTCGGCCACCCTCGCGCGGCGCATGGACGATCTGCCGCTGGCGCGACAGCACATTGAGGAAGCGGCTAGACGTGCCCCCAGGGACGCGCCGATCGCGCTGGAGCAGGGCGTCATCTACGCCCTTTCCGGCGATCGCGACGACGCCGCCCGAGCGGCGCTAAGGCGCGCGCAGGAACTGGCGGGGACGGACGGTGACCTTGCCCAGCGCGCCGGGGATTATCTGGCGCAACTCGGGCCGGAACCGGCCAGGCCAGCCGATGGCCGGCAAGACATCGGGCGGTGATCGCCCGCAAGGAAGGCCGCCCGGCGGTCCGTCGCCGGGCCTGACTCACTCCAGATAGAAGTCCACCGTCGTCACCACGCGCACCTTCTTGAAGGGCGTGTCCGCCGCGCCATAGCCGCCGCCGGACTGGTCGCCATCACGCGGCTCGATCGAGAAATAGCCCTGCGTCGCGCTCTTGATGCCGCCCACGGCCGTGCCGGAATCCTTCGCGAACTGCTCGGCTGCGGAGCGCGCGTCCTTCGTGGCCGCAGCGACCATGGCGGGCTTGATGTCGTTAAGCTTGGTGAAGCTGTAGCGCATCGCCGAGCCTTCCTGCAGCGTAACGCCGCGCCGCACGAGATCGAACTGGTTGGCGACGGCGCGCTCGGCGCGCTTGATGTCTGTCGTGCGCAGCAGCAGCCGCTGGGTGATGGTGATCGTATTGACGCCGTTCTGGATGAACTGGTTCACGCCCGCGCCCGTCGCGCTCAGCGCATCCGCCGGGAAGCCCAGGCTGCGGAAATAGTCTTTGAGCGCCGCCGTGTTGCTCTCGATCTCGGCGCGCACCGTCGGCAGGTCGGTGCCCGTCGCGGAATAGGCGATGGTCCAGGTTGCGAGATCAGCCGTGACGTCGCGTTCAGCGAGGCCGCGCACGGTGACGGACCGTTCCGCCGCATGGGCCCGGCGCAGCCCGTCTCCCAGCAGATAGCCACCCACGATCATCCCGCCAGAAAGCACCACCGCGCCCGCCAGCGCGATCTTGTTCATGTCCTGCATCCATCCCATGATGTTTCCTCTCTTCCCCGGGCAACGCGCCGCGCGTATCTCTGGCGTGACGCTTTGCCATTGCCGAGATGAACCGTTGCTTTCGGGCGACCAACGGAAAGATGAGTCCAATGCCTAAATATCTCCACACCATGATCCGCGTGACCGATATCGATGCCACGCTGCGCTTTTTCGAACTGCTGGGCCTCAAGGAAGTGAACCGCATCGAGAGCGAAAAGGGGCGCTTCACGCTCGTCTTCGTCGCCGCGCCGGGCGATGAGTCGGCTCAGGTCGAGCTGACCTACAACTGGCCGACCGAGGGGCAGGAGCCCGAGCACTATACCGGCGGTCGCAATTTCGGCCACCTCGCCTATCGCGTGGAGAATATCTACGAGACTTGCCAGCGGCTGATGGACGCGGGCGTGACCATCAACCGTCCCCCGCGCGACGGGCACATGGCCTTCGTGCGCACGCCGGACAACATCTCGGTCGAGCTTTTGCAGGATGGTCATCTGGAGCCGGCCGAACCCTGGCTCTCCATGCCCAACACGGGCGAGTGGTAAATCCCGGCCGGGGCGGCCCTGTCCCGGCTGAACAAAGCTGTCTGGAGGATGCGCATGGCTGAACTCGACATCGTCCGCGTGCCGGTGCTGAACGACAATTTTGTCTGGCTGGTGCACGATGCGCCGAGCGGCGAGACGGTCGTCGTCGATCCCTCCGTGGCCGAGCCGGTGCTCGCGGCGGCGGCCCAGCGCGGCTGGACGATCAGCCAGATCTGGAACACGCACTGGCACGGCGATCATATCGGCGGCAATGCCGGCATCGTCGCGGCGACAGGCGCGCGGGTGACCGCCCCCGCCGCCGAGCTGGCGAAAATCCCCGCCGTCGACTGCGCCGTGGGCGAGGGCGACCGCGTGCGCATTGGCGATCATGAGGCGTCGGTGCTCTCCGTGCCTGCCCATACCGCCGGGCACATCGCCTATCATTTCGCGGAAGACCGGGCGATCTTCGTGGGCGACACTATGTTCGCCATGGGCTGCGGCCGGCTGTTCGAGGGCACGCCCGAGCAGATGTACGCCAATATGCGCCGCTTCGAGGCGTTGCCCGATGAGACGCGGGTCTATTGCGCGCATGAATATACCCTCTCGAACGGCAAATATGCCCTGCGCGCCGAGCCGGACAACGCGGCGGTCAAGGCCCGTATGGCGGAGGTGGAGGCGGCCCGCGCACGGGGCGAGGCGACCGTGCCGACCACCATCGGCGCCGAGCGCGCCACCAATCCCTTCCTGCGTGCAGGCAGCGTGGCGGAACTGGCGCGCCGCCGCGCGGAGAAGGACAAGGGATAGTCCCTCCGCATCGGGAAAATCCCTCATCGACATTGCCGCGCTTTATCTTATCCCCCGAGATCAAGGCGCGAGGCCGTCGTTTCCGTTTTCAGGATGCGGGTTCGGCAGCGTTTGCCGGTCTCCCCATCTGGAGAAACGGGGCGAGAGAGGAGTAAGCATCATGAAAAGGACCATTCTCGCTGTCGGGCTGCTGGCCCTCGCCGGCTGCGCCACGGGGCCGCGAACCGAGCCGAAGCTCGGCGCCCGCGAAGCCGAGCAACTGGAAAAGGCGCTGGCTGGCAAGGTGCCCGGCAAGCCGGTGAGCTGCATCACCTCCTATGATCCGAGCAAGCTGGAAGTGGTGGGCGACCACACCTTGCTGTACCGGGTCAATAAGGATCTCATCTATCGCAACAATCTGGAGGGGGGCTGCAGCGGCCTCTCGATGGGCAGCGCGCTGGTGATGAACCGGGTCCTCGCTACCCAATATTGCCGCGGCGACATCGCCCGCGCGGTGGACCTGCAGACCCGCGCGACCACCGGCAGCTGCGCTCTCGGCGACTTCATCCCCTATACGCCAGCGGGGCAGTGATCCGCTGAATGAGCGGTGCGCCAGCGGGAGCAGGCGCCTGGCACTGTCGATCCGTTCCCAAGGGGCGGACGAATGTCGATACAAGCCGATCCGCATCTTGCGAGCGGTGCCTGCTCCTGCGAAAGCAGGGGCGTGGCATGCGTTCGCAGGAACGCGTGCGCGGGTCCGGGGGTTGCTCCTGCATGATGCGCTTGGAGGGCGAGAACTGATCCTATGCTCGGCCTCTCTCCCCAGTCGCCGGAGGAACGGCGCAAGCGGCACGTTCGCCTCAAGGAAGAAATATCGAAGAGCCGCCTCGGCTCGCGCACGCTCATCGTCCTGCGCCGCGTGGCCGTGGGCGTCTATTCGGATGGCTTCATCCATGCCGGCAACCTCGCCTATCTCACGCTCGTCGCGATCTTCCCGTTCTTCATCCTCGCCGCTGCGGTGGCGCAGGCGCTGGGGCGAACGCAGGCCGGGCTGCAAACGGTGAACGGCTTCCTGCTCACGGTGCCGGCCGGCGTGGCAGACGTGCTGCGACCCGCCATTGTCGACGTGCTGACCGCGCGGACCGGCAATCTGCTCTGGATCGGCGCATTGGTGGGTTTATGGACGGTCGGCAGCCTCATCGAGACGATCCGGGACATATTGCGCCGTGCTTATGGCAGTCACTCGACGGCGCCCTTCTGGCATTATCGGTTGCGCGCGATGGGGCTTATCATCCTGAGCGTGCTCGGCGCGCTCGTCGCCCTGTCGCTTCAGGTGTTGCTCGCGGCGGCCGAGACATTGCTGCACCAGCTCTTCCCCTTTGCGGATAGCGCACTCAGCTTCATCACGGCCAGCCGCCTCGTGCCCACGGCTGTCCTGTTCCTCGCGCTGTACGGTCTGTTTTATGCGCTGACGCCGAGCCGCTACCGCGAGGGGCCCTTCCCGAAATGGCCCGGCGCACTGCTGACGGCGCTGTGGTGGTATGTGACGACCCTGCTGCTCCCGGTCTTCCTGTCCAATCTCTCGGATTACAATCTCACCTATGGCGGCCTCGCCGGTGCGATGATTGCGCTCATTTTTTTCTTCATCATCGGGCTCGGCGTGGTAATTGGCGCCGAACTCAATGCCGCGCTGGCTGATTTTCCCGAAGAGGAGGAGCCAGCGAACGAGACGGAGGAATCTGCAAAATGACGGGCCTGATGGCGGGCAAAAGGGGTCTCATCATGGGGCTCGCCAATGATAAATCACTGGCCTGGGGGATCGCGAAGGCCCTGCACGCGCAGGGCGCGGAAATGGCCTTCTCCTATCAGGGCGAAGCGCTTGAAAAGCGCGTGCGTCCGCTGGCGGAGCAGCTTGGGCAGGATTTTCTGATCGAGTGTGACGTTTCGGACATGGCTGCGCTCGACGTGGCGTTCGATACGCTCAAGGCGCGCTGGCCGACCATCGATTTCGTGGTCCACGCAATTGGCTTTTCGGACAAGAGCCAGCTGCGCGGGAAGTACTACGACACCACGCTCGACAATTTCCTGATGACCATGAACATCTCGGCCTACAGCCTTGTTGCGGTCGCCAAGCGCGCCCGCGCGCTGATGCCCGAGGGCGGGTCGATCCTGACGCTGACCTATTATGGCGCCGAGAAGGTGATCCCGCATTATAATGTGATGGGCGTGGCCAAGGCGGCGCTGGAAACCAGCGTCAAATATCTCGCGGTCGACATATCAACACGCTCGCCGCGCGGGGCATTGGCGACTTCAACTATATCCTCAAGTGGAACGAGCTGAATTCGCCGCTGCGTCGCAACGTCACCATCGAGGATGTGGGCGGGGCGGGGCTCTATCTGCTCTCCGGGCTCTCTTCGGGCGTCACCGGCGAGGTCCACTATGTGGACGCGGGCTACAACGTCATCGGCATGAAGGCCGAGGACGCGCCGGACATCGCGCTTTCCTGAGCGGCTTCTCTCTCTTCTGGGGGGCTCAAAACAGATCACGGCCGTGCTCCTGCCTAGGCGGGGGCACGGCGGCCGTTGATCCAGCAGGAGCGTTCTCAACACGCGTGCCTCTTGCTGTAAGGGAATTTTCCCGCATAGAGGCAGGCCATGAGCTTCAACACCTTCGGGCGGGTCTTCCGCTTCACCACCTGGGGCGAGAGTCACGGACCGGCGATCGGCGCCGTCGTGGACGGCTGCCCGCCGGGCCTCGCGCTCGCCGAGGCTGATATCCAGCCCTGGCTGGACAAGCGCCGCCCCGGCACCTCGCGCTTCACCACGCAGCGGCAGGAGCCGGACCAGGTCCGCATCCTCTCCGGCGTGTTCGAGGGGAAGACGACCGGCACGCCGATCAGCCTCATGATCGAGAATGTCGACCAGCGCTCGAAGGATTATAGCGAGGTCGCGCTCGCCTATCGGCCCGGCCATGCCGACTATGCCTATGACGCCAAATATGGCTTTCGCGATTATCGGGGCGGCGGGCGCAGTTCCGCGCGCGAGACCGCCTCGCGCGTCGCGGCAGGGGCGGTGGCCCGCCTCGTCATCCCGCAGGTGCAGATCCTGGCCTATGTGAGCGAGATCGGCGGCGACGCCATCGATCCGGCCGCATTCGACGCCAATGAGATCGGCAATAATCCCTTCTTCTGCCCCGATCCGGCCGCCGCCGCGCGGTGGGAAGGCCTCGTCGACGCCGCCCGCAAGGATGGCTCCTCGCTCGGCGCCGTGGTCGAGTGCGTGGCGAGCGGCGTGCCCGCCGGCTGGGGCGCACCGCTCTACGCGAAGCTCGACAGCGAGCTTGCGGCGGCGATGATGAGCATCAACGCGGTGAAGGGCATCGAGATTGGCGATGGCTTCGCGGCGGCGCGGCTGCGCGGCGAGCAGAATGCCGACCCGATGCGCCCGGGCAATGACGGCAAGCCCGTCTTCCTCGCCAATCATGCCGGCGGCATCGCGGGCGGCATCGCCACTGGCCAGCCGGTGCGCGTGCGCGTCGCCTTCAAGCCGACCAGCTCCATCCTGATCCCGGTCGAGACGATCAGCCGCGAGGGCGAGGCGAGCGAGCTGTTCACCAAGGGCCGCCATGATCCCTGCGTCGGCATTCGCGGCGTGCCGGTGGTGGAGGCGATGATGGCGCTGGTCCTCGCTGATCAGGCACTGCTGCACCGGGCGCAATGCGGCTGATCCGCGCCTTGCCGCTGCTGGCGCTGGCGAGCCTCGTTGCCTGCGGCGAGCCGCCGCGCGACAATGCGGCGAACGATGTGGCCGACGGCCCCGTGGTCGAGGAAATCGGCCCGGTCCGGAATGCCCTCGATGAGGATCTGCCCCGGGCGGAAGCGCCGCCGGAGGGGCTTGCCGCATCCGACACGTTCGACCGGCTCGGCCGCATCCGCATTGGCGCCACGCTCGCCGATCTCGGCCGCGAAGGTGTGGCGGTGGCCGGGCATGACGATCCGATGGAAGGCTCGACCTGCACCTACGCCACCTTCCAGGGTCTGCCGGACGTGTCCGTGATGCTCGATGGCGAGCGGATCGTGCGCATCGACGTCTCCGGGCCGCAACATGCCACGCTGGGCGGCGTGAAGGTCGGCATGGCGGAGAGCGAAGCCATCCGGCGGCTGGGCCGCGTCGACGTGCGGCCGCATCCCTATACCGGGCCGCAGGGCCATTATCTTCTCATCCACGAGGAGGGCGCGCCGCGCGGCCTCATTCTGGAGACGGACGGCAAGACCGTGCAGACTTACCGCTTCGGCCAGTGGGAGCAGGTGCAGTGGATCGAAGGCTGCGCCTGAGCGGCCATGGCTGAGCTGCGCCAGGCCACGCACATTCTCGGGGTGTGCACACCCGGCCGCGCGCTGGTCGAGATCACGCGGGATGTGGCGCAGTGGGTTGCCGCGCAGGGGATGCACGAAGGGCTGCTCACGCTGCTTTGCCGCCACACCTCGGCATCGCTCACCATTCAGGAAAATGCCGCGCCCGCCGTGCAGCGCGACCTGATCGACTGGCTGGACCGCGCCGCGCCCGAGGGGGCCCATTATGCCCATGACGATGAAGGCCCGGACGACATGCCGGCGCACATCAAGGCGATGCTCACCGGCGTGTCGCTCGGCGTGCCGCTGATCGGCGGGCGTCTGGCGCTTGGAACATGGCAGGGCCTCTACCTCGTAGAGCATCGCCGCAGGCCCCATGAGCGGGAGATCGCGCTGCATCTGTTGGGGGCGTGAAGCCGCGAGCGGCCTCTGCCGGGCCGACAGACCTATTCTTTTCTTTCGGTGATTCATGCACGAAAGGGCCCGCGCGGCAGCCTGATCTCACGGCCTGTCCCCCGCTGCCGTGCTCGGCGCGCTGCATAAACAAGGGTTGAGCACCGATTTTCGCGGAAAATCCGTTGCCGGTCAGAGCGGAACGAGATCGGACGGCTGCACGGTGAGAGCAATAACGTCCATCCCCTGCGCCGCGTCCAGCCGCTACCGCCCCCCTTTGTAATTGGCTTTGTCGCCTGTTAGGCAGGCAGAGGCACAACAGGGACGCGCAATGGCTAACAAGCTGACCATACAGATCGGAATCGGCATGGTGCTGGGGCTTGTCCTCGGCGTCATTCTCAACATGAGCTTCGGCGGCACGCCGGAGACGGCCAAGACAGTCGGCGGCTATTTCCACCTGCTGGCCGACGTGTTCCTACACCTCATCAAGATGATCATCGCGCCGCTCGTGTTCGCGACGCTGGTTGCCGGCATCGCCCATATGCACGACAGCGCGACGCTCGGGCGGATCGGCGGACGGGCGATCGCCTGGTTTATCCTCGCGGCGTTCATCTCGCTGTCGATCGGTATGCTCTACGCCAATCTGCTGCGCCCAGGCGATGGCGTGGGCCTGATCGCGCAGGGGCGTGATGCGGGCGTGGATACCTCCGCGCTCAACCTGCGCGACTTCGTGCTGCACGTCTTCCCCACCTCCATGGTCGACGCGATGGCGCAGAACAACGTGCTGCAGATCGTGGTCTTCTCGCTGTTCGTCGGCGTGGCGCTCACCGCCATCGGCGATGTGGGCAAGCCGATCGTCACGCTGATCGAATCGCTCGTCGAGCTGATGCTGCAGGTGACGAGCTATGTCATGCGCTTCGCTCCCTTCGCGGTGTTCGGCGCCATCTGTGCGGTCATCACCGAGCGGGGCCTTGGCGTGCTGCTCGATTTCGGCAAGCTGCTCGGCTCCTTCTACCTCGCGCTGTTCACGCTCTGGGCGGTGCTTGCGGCGGCCGGCTTCCTCTTCCTCGGCAAACGGATGTTCCATCTGCTCAAGCATGTGCGCAGCCCGCTGCTCATCGCTTTTTCCACCGCCTCGTCCGAAGCCGTCTATCCCAAGCTGCTGGAGCAGCTCGACCGGTTCGGCGTGCCGCGCCGCATCTCCAGCTTCGTGCTGCCGCTGGGCTACAGCTTCAATCTCGATGGTTCGATGATGTATTCGGGCTTCGCGGTGCTGTTCATCGCGCAGGCCTATGGCATCGATCTGTCGATCGGCACGCAGATCACCATCCTCCTCGTGCTGATGGTGACGAGCAAGGGCATCGCCGCCGTGCCGCGCGCCAGCCTCGTGGTCGTCGCCGCCACGCTCGCGCAGTTCAACCTGCCGGTGGAGGGCGTCGCCTTCATCCTCGCGGTCGATCACTTCATGGACATGGGCCGCACGATGACCAACGTCATCGGCAATGCCATCGCCACCTCGGTCGTCACCAAGTGGGAAGGGATGCTGGAAGTGGAGGAGCCCGAGGAGATCGAGCGCCCGCATGCGCCCTCGCACACGGTAGCGGGCGGCAAGGCAGGGCTGGAACTGGCCGAGGACATGGTGGACGACCAGCGCTCGCGCAGCTGACGCAGCATGGCGGCGGCGTTTCGGGAAGATCGCCGCCGCCATGGCGCCCGCCGCTCAGCCATGTTTGCGCAATTCCTCCGGCGCACCACTTGTGAAGCACCTCCGGGCGGCCTAATTGGTCGCAAATGAAAACGGAGCAGCCACGCACGGAAACAAACTCGCCGGCAGCGTGGGTCACGCTCCGGCGCTTCCTCCCTTATCTCTGGCCTGCCGGTGAGCCGCGACTGCGCGTGCGCATCGTCCTCGCCATGGCGCTGGTGCTGGCGGGCAAGGCGATCATCCTCATCATGCCCTTCGCGTACAAGGGCATCATCGACAATATGGGGCCGGGGATGCAGTCCGGCGTCGCGATCGCCCTGGCGCTCGTGCTCGCTTATGCCGGGGCGCGCTTCGGCGGCGTCGTATCGGACAATCTGCGCAATGTCGCCTTCGAGCGGGTGGGGCGCAATGCGCAGCGGCTGATGGCCGAGCAGCTGTTGCGCCACCTCCACAATCTTTCGCTGCGCTTCCACCTCAATCGCAAGACCGGCGGCGTGACGCGGGTGGTCGAGCGCGGCACCTCGACCATCGAGACGATGCTGAACTTCCTGCTGTTCAACATCGCGCCGACGCTGATCGAGCTGATTGCCGTCTGCGTCATCTTCCAGATCAAGTTTGGCCCCGGCCTCGTCGTCGCGACGATCGCGATGATCGGCCTCTACATCTGGTTCACGCAGACGGTGACCGAATGGCGCAACGCCCTGCGCCGCGAGATGGTCGATCTCGATACCGGCGCTGTCGCCCATGCGGTCGACAGCCTGCTCAACTTCGAGACGGTCAAATATTTCAGCGCGGAGGAGCGCGAGGCGGCGCGCTACAGCCGGGCGCAGCGGCGCTACATGGACGCCGCGACCAAGAGCAACAACAGCCTCGCCATGCTCAACATCGGCCAGGCCTTCATCACCAATCTGATGATGGGCGGCGCCATGGGCTACACGGTCTGGGGCTGGAGCGTGGGCAAGTTCACGCCGGGTGATGTGGTGCTGGTCAACGCGCTGCTCATGCAGCTTTTCCGCCCGCTCGACGTGCTCGGCATGGTCTATCGCACCATCCGGCAGGGCCTCATCGACATGGAGGCGATGTTCAAGCTCATCGATACCGAGACCGAGATCAAGGACAAGCCGGGCGCGCCGCCGCTTCAGGTGACGGCGGGCGAGGTGCGGTTCGAGGATGTGGTGTTCGGCTATGAGCCTGAGCGCACGATCCTCAAGGGCGTGAGCTTCACCGTGCCGGCGGGCACGACGCTTGCCATTGTCGGCCATTCCGGCGCGGGCAAATCCACCATCGCCCGGCTGCTCTACCGCTTTTACGACATTCAGGGCGGCCGCATCCTGATCGACGGGCAGGATATCGCGGATGTGCAGCAGGCCTCGCTCCGCGCCGCGATCGGCATCGTGCCGCAGGACATGGTGCTGTTCAACGAGACGATCGGCTACAACATTGCCTATGGCCGGGACGGCGCCACGCAGGAAGAGGTCGAGGCGGCGGCGAAGGGCGCGGCGATCGACAAATTCATCGCATCGCAGCCGCTCGGCTATGAAACGCGCGTGGGCGAGCGCGGGCTCAAACTTTCCGGCGGTGAGAAGCAGCGCGTCGCCATCGCGCGGACACTGGTCAAGGATCCGCCGATCCTCATCCTCGATGA
>JAFKLU010000114.1 GCA_017304105.1 Sphingomonadales bacterium | reverse complement strand
CAGGGCAGTCATCGCCTCGTCGACATGCAGCAATGCGAAATCGTCGAGCCGCGCCTGTTCGCGCTGGTCGCGCCGCTGCGTGCCCTGTTCGCGAAGATGCTGCCGGATCGCCAGCCGGGCGAGGCGGATCTGGCGCTGGTCGATCAGGGCGTCGATGTCGTGCTCACGGGCCTTCGTGCCGGATCGCTGGCGGACACCGAAATGCTGCTCGATTTCGCGCAGCAGAACCGGCTCGCGCGGCTCATGCTGCACGATGAGGACGGGCCGATCACGCTCTGGGAGCCTGATCCGGTGACGGTGCGCTTCGGCGACATCGCGGTTGGCTTTCCCCCGCGCGCCTTCCTTCAGGCGACGCGCGACGGCGAGGCGGCGCTCGTGGGCGAGGTGCGCCGGAGCCTGGGCGATGCGCGCATGGTCGCCGATCTCTTCGCCGGCCTCGGCACCTTCGCACTCAGCCTCGCCAATGATGTGCCGGGGCGGAAGGTCTATGCGGCCGAGGCGGCGCGCGATCTGGTGCTGGCGCTGCAGGCGGGGGGCAATCGGCTGCCGGGGCGCATCTTCCCCGAGCATCGCGATCTGTTCCGCCGGCCGCTCACGCCCAAGGAACTGGACCGGTTCGATGCCGTGATCCTCGATCCGCCCCGTGCCGGCGCGCGCGAGCAGGTGAAGGAGCTTGCCGCCGCGCAGACGCCGCTCATCGTATATGTCTCGTGCAACCCGGCGAGCTTCGCGCGCGATGCCGTGACGCTCGTCGAGGGCGGCTATGCGGTTGAGCGCGTCCTGCCGGTCGGCCAGTTCCGCTGGTCGACTCATGTCGAGCTGGTGGGGACGTTCAGGCGCTCAGCGCCGCGATGAAGCCATTGGCCGCGAGCACGACCAGCACGACGGTGAACAGCAGGAACAAGGCGAGACGCACGGGGATGGTGTTGATCCGCGCCTGCCAGATGCTGTGCGCCACCCGCAGCGCCACATAGGCCCAGGCGAGGCCGACATTGAGCGGCGTGCCTTGGCCCAGCATGGCGAGGGCGAGCACGGTCGCGTAGAAGATGGTCGGCTGCTCCATCAGATGAGCATAATTGTGCGCCGGCCAGTTGATTTCCCTGGGCAGGATCTTGTCGAGATCCGAGCCGCGCCCGCCGCGCGCCTGGTCCGAGTTCAGCTTCATCTTGGTGAGGGCCGGCAGGCGCACCGCGATCATCCACAGCAGCATGACGAGCGACCAGAGGACCAGCGCCAGCGCGGGCGCGATCAGATTGGCGGACATGATTTGCTCCCCGTTTATGCACGCGCGAAGCTGTCGCAAACGGGGCGGATTGTCCAATGAAATGGGCGGCGGCCGGGGCTGACCGGCGGCAATGCAAGCCTGCACCATCCGCTGCCCGAATGGCTCTCCTCCCCGGACAGGCCGGGGAGGAGCCGAAAGCGTTTAGCGGCTGAGCTGCACCACGTTGGACTTGCGGGGCAGGGGCGCTTCCTCGCGATAGAGGCTGGCCATCGGCTCATCGGCGACTTCGCAGATGCCCTCAGAGCCGAAGCCGTTGAAGTCGGTGCGCATGGCGCAGCCATAAGCGCCGAGTATGCCGATCTCGATATAATCGCCGACCTTTACGTCGCAGGGCAGCATGAACGGACCGGCCATATGGTCCATGTCGTCGCAAGTGGGGCCATAGAAGCTGAATGCCTCCATGCCCGCCTCGTCGTCATTGGCTTCCGCGCGCAGGAGCTGCACGGGGAAGCGCCAGCCGAGATGCGCCGCATCGAACAGCGCGCCATAAGCGCCGTCGTTGATGTAGAGTTCGTTGCCGCGGCGACGCTCCACGCGCACCAGCAGCGAGGAATATTCGGCGCTCAAGGCGCGGCCCGGCTCGCACCAGAGCTCGGCCGAGTAGGAAATCGGCAGGCTCTCGAAGGCCCGGTAGATGGCATGGAAATAGGCCTCCAGCGGCGGTGGCTCCATGCCCGGATAGGTCGACGGGAAGCCGCCCCCCACATCCACGATGTCGACGGTGACCGACGCATCGACGATCGCGGCGCGCACGCGCTCGACTGCCTGCGTATAGGCCTGGGGGGTCATCGCCTGGCTGCCGACATGGAAGCACACGCCGAGTGCATCCGCGACCTGACGCGTGGCCTGGAGCAGCTCCTTGGCGTCCGACAGCTCAACGCCGAACTTGGAAGCGAGGCTGAGCTTGCTGTGCTCGGAGGAGACGCGCAGGCGCACGCACAGCTCAAGGTCCGTGGCGCCCTTGGTGGCGCGCACGATCTTCTCCAGCTCTTCCATCGTGTCGAGCGAGAAGGTCTTCACACCATGGGTGAAATAGGCCTCGCGGATCGCTTCCTCGGCCTTGACCGGGTGCATGAAGCAGAGCGTCGCGCGCGGCAGGGTGCGCGCGACGAGGCGCACTTCCGCGATCGAGGCGACGTCATAGTGCGTGATCCCAGCCGACCAGAGCGTCCTGAGAAGCTCGGGCGAGGGATTGGCCTTCACCGCATAGAGCGAGCGCCCCGGGAACTTCTGCGAGAAGTAACGGGCGGCGCGGGCCGCAGCCTGCGGGCGAATGAGCGTTACCGGTGCTGCCGGATTGAGGGAAAGAGCTACCCCCAGCGCGCTATGATGCTTGTACAACTCAAGGGACCTCCAGTGGACATTGCCAAACGAAAGCTGCCTTGCGGTGGAAGTCCCATGGGGCAGCAGGGGTGCGCATATATGGCGAAGGGTGGGGGGTGTAAAGGTCCGGAATCGAGAAATGGCCCCGCAAAAAGGTCGCCTTTCGTTGATTGTTTCCTGATTGAGCCGGTTAGGGGCTGTCGACTTTTTTATCCGTGCGCGCGCGCTGCCGGGGCGACTCGGAGCGACGGAACCGCGACTCGGGCAGCAGGCGGGCAAGGCGAATCGGCGATCTTTGCCGGTCGTTAACCATCTCGCCCTAGCAAGGGGCATACCCCTCCGATGGAGCCGCCCATGTCGCTGATGTCGCTTCTCAACCAGGATTATTCCACAACTTCATCCACAACTTCATCCACAAGCGCGCAGGTTGCCCAGGCAATGCAGGTGCTGACGAAGGCGCAGGAGAAGGCCGGCGAAGCGCCGACGAGCGGGAGCAAGCAATCGTCCATCTCGATCACGGTCGCGGCCAGGCGCGCCGCCGCCACGAAGGCCGACGCCGCCAAAAGCCCCGCCGCGCTCGCCAAGGAACTGCGCGCCTCGCTGGATGAGCAGGATGGGAAGAACAGCGCGAAATTCACGACGATGAGCGGTCGGGCGCTGGCGACCATCGCGCTCAACGAGACGGGCCAGTTCAGCAAGGCCGAGATTGCCGATGAGCGCGGAGGAGCAGCGATTGCGCGCAACCGATCCAACGCTGCGCTGATCCTGCGCGGGGGGCAGCGCCCGCTTGTTCCTGACGGCCATTCCGCATATGATCGATATACGAATCATATATCAATCATATTGAGGCCCCCGATGGGTATCGTGAACATAGACGAAGAACTGCACGAGCAGGTGCGCAGGGCAACCAAGGTGTCGTGCCGCTCGATCAACGCGCAGGCCGCCTTCTGGATCAGAATCGGCATGCTCTGCGAGACCAACCCGACGCTCAGCTTCAACGAGATCATCGAGCGCGAGTTTCGCGCGGCGGGCGTTGCGGCGCGGCCATTGGCGGTGGCGAGACATGACGAAGCAGCCTGAGGAGCTGGCGCTGCTGGCCGAATCCGGCCGGCTGCTGGCATCCGTGTTCGGGATGCTGGATCGCCTCTCGCTCGCCGGTATGTCGACGCTTGAGGTCGACGAGATGGTCGAGCGCTTTATCGTCCACGATCTTGATGCGCGCCCGGCAAGCAAGGGCCAATATGGCTATGGCTTCGTGCTGAATTGCTCGGTGAACGATGTGGTCTGCCACGGCGTTCCTTCCGCAGCCGAGGTGCTGCGCGACGGCGACATCGTGAATTTCGACATCACGCTGGAGAAGAACGGCTACATTGCGGACTCGAGCAAGACCTATCTCGTCGGCGAGGTTCATCCGGCCGCGCGGCGGCTGGTCCAGACGAGCTATGAAGCGATGTGGATGGGCATCCGCACTGTCCGCCCGGGCGCCCGGCTTGGCGACATTGGCTGGGCGATCGAGCGACACGCCAAGCGAAACGGCTATTCGGTGGTGCGCGAATATTGCGGACACGGCATCGGAAGGGAGATGCACGAGGAGCCGCAGATCCTGCATTTCGGCAAGCCCGGCACGGGCCTTGCTCTGCGGGAGGGCATGGTCTTCACGATCGAGCCGATGCTCAATCGCGGCCGGCGCAGCGTGAGGACCGAGGCGGACGGCTGGACCGTCGTGACGCAGGACGGCTCGCTTTCAGCGCAGTTCGAGCACACGGTGGCCGTCACCGCATCCGGCGTATCGGTGCTGACGCTGCGCGCGGAGGAGCGCGACATGATGAGCCGGATGAAGCTCGTCGCCTGAGGGGGCGGGCTCGGGCGAATGTCCGCTTAAGTTTCGGGACATCCAGACATGGAGGCGACTTGTGCTCCTGCCTTCGCAGGAGCACGGGCGCTGTTCGATCATGGTAAGGTCTGACGGGCTGAAGGGGTGAGCAGGCACGCCCCACCCGTTCAGCTCAACCGGCTCTTGAAGTCCGCATAGTCGAAGCGGCGCACCTCGCGCAGTTCGTCGGTTTCGCTGTCCCAAAGCCAGATGGCGGGGAGCGGGACGCCGTTAAAGGTGTTGGTCTTGACCATCGAATAATGCGCCTGATCGAGGAAGGCGATGCGCTGGCCGGGCTCGGGCCGGACGGGGAGCGCGAAATCGCCGATGATGTCGCCCGCAAGGCAGGAGGGGCCGCCCAGGCGCACCAGCGGCGCATCGGGATCGCCGACCCGCTCATGGAGCATGGCGGGGCGGTAGGGCGCCTCGATCACGTCGGGCATGTGGCACGTGGCCGAGATGTCGGTGATGGCGACGGGCATGTCGTTGTCGATCACGTCGAGCAGTTCGCCCACGAGGATGCCGGCATCGAGCGCGACGGCCTCGCCCGGTTCCAGATAGATATCGAGACCGGTTTCGGCACGCACATGCTGGAGGAAGGCGATCAGCTCCTCGCGCTGATAATCGGCGCGGGTGATGTGATGGCCGCCGCCGAAATTGAGCCATTTGAGCGTGCCGAAATGCTGCTTGAGGCTGGGTTCCACCGCAGCCCATGTGCGCCCGAGCGGCACGAAATCCTGCTCGCAGAGCGAGTGGAAGTGGATGCCGTCAATGCCCTCGAGATGCTCGGGGCGGAGCTGGCCGATCGGGAAGCCGAGGCGGCTGTGTGGCTGGCAGGGATCATATTTGGCGACATCGCCCTCGCTGTGCTGCGGATTGATGCGCAGGCCCACGTCGAAGCTGTGGCCATCGGCCCGCGCGCGGTCGAGGATCGGGCGGAAGCGCGCGTGCTGGCCGGGCGAGTTGAAGATCAAATGGTCGCTGAGCGCGCAAATCTCCGGCAGATCCTGCGCCTTGTAGCCGGCGCAATAGGTCGCGACTTCGCCGCCATATTCCTCACGGCCGAGGCGCGCTTCATAGAGGCCGGAGGCGCAGACGCCGTCCAGATAGGAGGCGACCGTAGGGCCGAGCGACCACATGGAGAAGGCCTTGAGCGCGGCGAGCATGCGGATGCCGCCGCGATCGCGCACATCCTTGAGGATGGCCAGATTGCGCCGCACCGCCGCCGCATCCACCACGAAGGCGGGCGAGGGGACGCGGTTGAGATCGAAATGGGCGAATGCGCCCGGATCGCCGGCACGAGTTTCCATGGGTTCCTTCCGTTCCTCAGTCGACGCAGATCGACCGCTTCGCCTTGCCGCCCTCGACCTCGGCATAGCAGCCGAAGGTCTTGTCGTCCGGTTCGCAGCGCCCGGGCACGGCCTCGCCGGGCTGGGGCAGGCTGCCGTCCGGCTTGTCCGCCAGGCACCGGCCCTGACAATCCTTGTCCGAAGCGCAGGCCTTTCCGGCATCGACGAAGCGATGCACGCACATGAGATTGCCGCGCCGCCCGCGCTGATCCAGCATCCCGCCGGATGCGGCGCAGCGCTGCGTCTCCATGGTGGGGACGCCGCCGGTGAGTTGCAGGCTTTGCGAGCAGCCGGTGAGGGCGAGCACCAGGGGGATGATGGTGGTGGTGCGCAAGGTCGGCCTCCCGTCTCCCATGTGGGAGCGTTGTTTCGTTCGTCGCCCCGAACCGGGTCCGGGGCCACGATGTTCCTGTGGACGATCCTCCAGGAAGCGGGGCCCCGGATCAAGTCCGGTGTGACGTCATTCGGGGAGGATCTGCCCGGTCAGAAGTCCAGCGGCTTGTCCAGCTCCTTCACCTGCCAGGGCAGGCCATGCTTGTTCAGCATGTCCATGAACGGATCGGGGTCCATCTGCTCCATGTTGAAGACGCCCGCGCCGCTCCAGGTGTCGGTGAGGATCATCGCCGCGCCGATCATGGCGGGAACGCCGGTGGTGTAGCTCACCGCCTGATTGCCCGTCTCGGCATAGGCGTCCTCATGGTCGCAGATATTGTAGATGTAGAGCGTCTTTTCCTTGCCGTCCTTGCCAAGGCCGGTGGCGATGTCGCCGATGTTGGTCTTGCCCTTGGTGGTCGGGCCAAGGCTGGCGGGCTCGGGGAGCACGGCCTTGAGGAACTGCAGCGGGATGATCTCCACGCCATTGTAGATGACCGGATCGATCCGGGTCATGCCGACATTCTGCAGCACTTCGAGGTGCTTCAGATAAGCGTCGCCGAAGGTCATCCAGAAGCGGATGCGCTTGATCTCCGGCAGGTGCTTGTTCAGGCTCTCCAGCTCCTCATGATACATGAGGTACATGTTCTTAGGGCCGACCTGATCGAAGTCGAAGCTCTGCTTGGTGGAGAGCGGGGGCGAGGTCACCTCGACATTGTTCTCATAGTGACGCGCGGGGGCGGTCACTTCGCGGATGTTGATCTCCGGATTGAAATTGGTGGCGAAGTGCTGGCCATGGTCGCCGCCATTGCAATCGAGAATGTCGAGCGTGTCGATGCGCTCGAAATGATGCTTCTTGAGCCAGGTCGCGAAAACCGAGGTCACGCCCGGATCGAAGCCGGAGCCGAGCAGCGCCATGAGACCGGCTTCCTTGAAGCGATCCTGATAGGCCCACTGCCAGCTATATTCGAAATGTGCCTCGTCGCGCGGCTCATAATTGGCCGTGTCCATATAGTGCACGCCGGCCGCGAGGCAGGCGTCCATGATCGCGAGATCCTGATAGGGCAGCGCGAGATTGACGACCAGCTTGGGGCTGATCTGCTTGATCAGCGCCGTGGTCGCGGCAACGTCATCCGCGTCCAGCGCATAGGTCGCGATGGTGACGCCGGTGCGCTCCTTGACGGACTGCGCGATCGCCTCGCACTTGGACACGGTGCGGCTGGCGAGATGGATGTCGCTGAAAATATCGGCATTCATCGCCATCTTGTGGACCGCGACCGAGCCGACGCCACCTGCGCCGATGACCAGCACCTTGCTCATCTATATTGTCTCCTGGAAGAGCGAATCGAAGCGCCTGCATATAGGGGTGGTCTGTGACAGAACAAGAATACCGCGATCCGGCGCGTGCACCGAGCCGGGAAGGTGTGCTGCGCGCGGCACGGAAGATTGCGGCGCTGCTGCCGAAAACACCGCTTCTGCCGCTGGAGGTGGACGGGCGGACGATCTGGTGCAAGGCGGAGGTGTTGCAGCCGATCGGTGCGTTCAAGATCCGCGGCGCCTGGCATCGGCTGACCGATCTGACCGAGGAGCAGCGCGGCCGGGGTGTGGTCGGCGTTTCCAGCGGCAATCATGCGCAGGGCGTCGCCTGGGCGGCGAAGCGGCTGGGCGTCGCGGCGACCATCGTGATGCCGGGCAATGCGCCCAAGGCCAAGCTGGCGGCCACGCGGGCGCTGGGGGCCGAGGTGATGCTCTATGACCGCGCGACCGAGAACCGGGACGAGATAGCGGCGGCGCTCGTGGCGCAATCGGGCGGGACTCTGGTCCATGCCTATGGCGATCCGTGGATCATCGAGGGGCAGGGGACCGTCGGCATCGAGGCGGCCGAGCAGCTTGAGGAGCGCATCGGGCGCGGGCCGGACCGGATCGTCGCCTGCTGCGGCGGAGGCGGGCTGACCGCCGGGTTGGCGCTCGCCTGTCCGGACGCGGAAATTTTCATCGCCGAGCCGGAGGGCTGGGACGATATGCTGAATTCCCTCGCAGCCGGCGAGATCGTCAGCGTCAGGGACATGAGCTATCCGACCGACTGCGATGCGCTGCAGACGCCGCGGACCTTCCCCATCAACTTCGCGGTGCTCAAGGAGCGGGTGAGCGGCGGCGCGGCGGTGACGCCGGCGGACGTGAGCGCGGCGATGAAGCTCGCGTTCGAGAGGCTGCATCTCGTCGTCGAGCCGGGCGGCGCGGCGGCGCTGGCGGCGGTGCTATCCGGCAAGGTGCAGGCGAGCGATGCGACCGTGGTCACGCTCTCCGGCGGCAATGTCGATCAGGAGACCTTTGTGCGGATGATCTCAGCCTAAAGGCCGAGGTCGCTCAGGCCGGGATGGTCGTCCGGGCGGCGGCCGAGCGGCCAGCGGAACTTGCGGTCGGCTTCCGCGATGGGCAGGTCGTTGATCGAGGCGATGCGGTGGCGCATCAGGCCGTCCGTATCGAACTCCCAGTTCTCGTTGCCATAGGAGCGGAACCACTGGCCGCTGTCGTCGCGCCATTCATAGGCGAAGCGCACGGCAATGCGGTTGCCCTCCTGCGCCCACACTTCCTTGATAAGCCGATAATCGAGCTCGCGCGCCCATTTGCGCTGGAGGAACGCCACGATCTCCTCGCGCCCCGTGACGAACTCGGCGCGGTTACGCCAGCGGCAATCCGGCGTGTAGGCGAGCGAGACGCGCTCCGGATCGCGGCTGTTCCATGCGTCCTCGGCGGCACGTGCTTTCTGCGCGGCGGTCTCGGGCGTGAAGGGCGGCAGGGGCGGGCGCTGCGCGGAGGACATGAGCGGTTTCTCCTCGGTCTAGGAGCAGGCCTCATGCTGGAACGGGCGCAGGCGCGCAAGGAGCTTGCTCTCATCATAGCTCAGTGCTCCTGCCTTCGCAGGAGCACTGATGGTGCCGGCAGGGTGCCGGTCTCTCGCTCAGGGCTTCGACGCCGCCGCATCGTTGGTGCCCTCGACAAGGAACAGGCGGCTGTCCGATGTCCGCTGACGCAGCGGCGCGATGTCGGTATATTCCTTTGAATATTCGAACTTCCTCGCCTGATCGAAGCTGTCGAACTCGATGATCATCACGCGCTGGGCGGGCGGCGGCCCCTCGACATGCACGGTCTGGCCGCCGCGTGTAAGGAACTTGCCGCCATATTTCTGGATGATCGGGAAAGCGGCCTCGCCATATTTGCGATAGCCCTCAATGTCCTTCACGTTGATCTCCGCGACGACATAGCCCTTGGGCGGCGGCGCGGCGGCCGACCAGGCCGTGGCACCGAGCGAGCCGATCGCGAGACCGGTGAGCAGCGTGGCGAGTGTCTTGCGATCGATCATGGGTCCTCTCCGATTGTGGCCGTGCCGGCGGGATCATGGCGGATGGAGCGTGGGCGCGCCACCGCCCGGCCCACATGTGCAAGCATGGATGCCGTTGATGCGCGATGGGGCGCGCCCACGCCCCGCCCGCCGCTTCGCCGCCGCCTGTCACCATTTCGTCATTGCCTCGTCACGTGCGCGACATGGCTGCAGACTAGCGCCGCTGAAACCGGACCGCCGGAGGAGCCACGCCAATGGGTCATGTCATCGATCGCGCCGTCGTCAATCATGAGGCGATGAGCAAGGAAGGGCTGCTGGAGCGCGCCTTCGCCTTCGCCTTCCGGGGCCTCGTCTATGCCCAGATCTGGGAAGACCCGGTAGTCGACATGGAGGCGCTGGCGATCACGCCGGACTGCCACATCGCCACCATCGCGAGCGGCGGCTGCAACGTGCTCTCCTATCTGACCGCCAACCCCGCGAAGATCACCGCGGTCGACCTCAACACCGCGCATATCGCGCTCAACCGGCTGAAGCAGGTCGCGGTGCAGAAGCTGCCCGACCACGCGCATTTCCGCCGCTTCTTCGGCGAGGCGGACAGCGCGGAGAATGTGCGGGTCTACAAGAGCCTGCTGCGCGCGCATCTCGACGAGACGACGCGGCGCTACTGGGAAGGGCGCGATCTGGTCGGCCGGCGGCGGATCGGCATGTTCAAGAGCGGCGCCTACAAGCGCGGGCTGCTCGGCGGCTTCATCGGCGCGGCGCATCTCGTCGCCAGGCTCTACCGCATCGATCCACGCATCCTGCTTGAAGCGAAGGACATGGACGAGCAGCGCCGCATCTTCGAGGAGCGCCTGGCGCCGGTGTTCGACCGCAAGTTCGTGCGCTGGCTGACCGATCAACCCGCCTCGCTGTTCGGCCTCGGCATCCCGCCCGCGCAATATGATGCGCTGGCCGGCGACGAGAAGATGGCGGCGGTGCTGCGCAAGCGGCTGGAGCGGCTGGCCTGCGACTATGATCTCAAGACCAACTACTTCGCCTGGCAGGCGTTCGGGCGCGGCTATGGCCGGCACGAGGATGCGCCGCTGCCGCCCTATCTGGAGGCGGTGAACTATGAAGAGGTGAAGGCGCGGGCGGACCGGGTGGACGTGCGCCACGCCAACATGACCGACTGGCTCTCGCGTCAGCCGGAGGCGAGCGTCGACCGCTATGTCCTGCTCGATGCGCAGGATTGGATGAGCGATGCGCAACTTTTCGCCCTGTGGAGCGAGATCACGCGGACGGCCAGACCGGGCGCGCGCGTCCTCTTCCGCACCGCCGCCGAGCCGAGCCTGCTGCCCGGCCGCGTGCCCGATGCGCTGCTGGATCGCTGGCATTACCATGCCGGGGAATCGCTCGGCTTCACCCGCGCGGACCGCTCGTCCATCTATGGCGGCGTCCACCTCTATTCGCGTAAGGGCTGATGGCGAGCCGGGTGGAGCCAGGCGGCGCAGACCATGCCCGCGCCATGGATGCGCAATATGCGCTGCAGCGGCATGTCTATGATCTGACGCGCAAATATTATCTGCTGGGGCGTGACCGGCTGATCCGCGAGCTGGGCGTGCCGGCCGGCGGATCGGTGCTGGAAGTGGGCGTGGGCACCGGGCGCAATCTGGCGCTGGTGGCGCGGCGCTATCCGCAGGCGCGGCTGTTCGGGCTCGATATCTCGGCAGAGATGCTGAAATCGGCGCGGGTCAATATGGTGCGCGCGGGGGTCGAGGGGCGGACCCTGCTCGGCCGGGCGGATGCGACGGCATTCGATCCGCAGGCCCTGTTCGGCGAGCCGGGTTTCGACCGGGTGTTCGTCAGCTATTCGCTCTCGATGATCCCGGACTGGCAGGCAGCGCTGCGCCAGGCGCTCAGCGTCGTCGAGCCGGGCGGATCGCTGCACATCGTCGACTTCGGGCAGCAGGAGGCGCTGCCGGCATGGTTCCGGGGCGGGCTGCGGGCGTGGCTCGCGAAGTTCCATGTGACGCCGCGGGAGGATCTGTTCGAGGAAGTCGAGCGGGTTGCGAAAGCGCAGGGCGCGCATGCGCGGTGCCGGGCGCTGTATCGCGGCTACGCCTGGGAAGCGGTGATCGAGCGATAAGGCTTGGGGTCGCATGCGGCGCGACTTTGGCCTACAGGCTGGGCATGGACTTTCAGGATCTTCTGCTGCGCTATTTCGGCAAGACCGAGATCGAGGACGTGGAGCCGGGCGCGCTCGATGCCGGCCTTGAGCATATGCGCGTCGACCTCGGGCTCGCGACGAGCCCTGGCCATCGCTTCGCCCTGTGGGCGCTCATGCACATGCTTGGCGGCGCGCCGGATCTGGACGTGGCGTTCAAGGACCCGGCCGAGCGGGATGCGGCGCGCAACTTCATGGATATGGTGGACCGGGCCGGCGAAGGGGACGGGTGATCCTCGGCGCGAAACGCCGCCGCCGCGTCAGGCGAACTGCCGGATCACGTTGAGGAACGCCTGTCCGTAGGCGTCCAGCTTGCGCTCGCCCACACCGCTGACCAGTGCCATGTCGCGTAGCGAGGCGGGGCGGATGCGGGCCATGTCGCGCAATGTGCTGTCGTGGAAGATGACATAGGGCGGCACGCCGGCCTCCTTGGCGAGGTCGCGGCGGCAGTCGCGCAGCGCGTCGAAGATCGGATCGCCAATGGGGTTGGCGCCGCCGTCGCGCTTGCGGCGGCGTTCGCGGGCCGGGGGGAGGACCAGCTCGACCTTTTCCTCGCCCTTCAGATAGGCGCGCGCATTCGGGCCGAGCATGAGGCCGCCATGCTCGTTGGTCGCCAGCGCATCATGGACCTGCAAGGCGCGCGAGACAGGCTTCAGGAGCGCGATCTCCTCGCCCTCGACTATGCCGAACACCGAGAGCCGGTCGTGCCCGCGCTGCACGATCTTGTCGTTCGACCTGCCGGTGAGTACCGCTTCGAGATGGCCGAGGCCGAAGCTCTGCCCGGTGCGGTGCACGGCGGAGAGCAGCTTTTGCGCGGTGGTGGTCGCGTCTATGCAGGCGGGGGGCGAGAGGCAATTGTCGCAATTGCCGCAGGTGGCCGGCGGGCTCTCGCCGAAATGGCGCAGCAGTACGGCGCGGCGGCAACCGGCCGTCTCGACCAGCGCGCCAAGCGCCATGATGCGGGCGCGTTCGCCGGGCTGACGGGCCGGCTCCACCTCGGAGAGGCGCTGGCGGGCGCGGGCGAAATCCTCGGCGCCCCAGAGCAAGGTGGCGGTGGCGGGATCGCCGTCACGTCCCGCGCGGCCGCTCTCCTGATAATAGCTTTCGATCGACTTGGGGAGGCCGGCATGGACCACGAAGCGCACATCCGGCTTGTCGATGCCCATGCCGAAGGCGACGGTGGCGACCATCACCATCTCCTCGCTGGCGAGGAAGGCGGCCTGATTGGCGGCGCGCACTTCCGGCGCGAGCCCGGCATGATAGGGCAGCACCGGACGGCCGGCGGCGGAAAGCGCCTCGGCGAGCTGCTCGGTGGCGGCGCGGGTCTGGGCATAGACGATGCCGGGACCGGGATTGGCGGCGAGGATGTCGCTGAGCTGCCGGCGCAGGCCGTCGCGCGGCTGCATCACATAGCGGATATTGGGCCGGTCGAAGCCGGAGATGACGAGGCCGTCCGCCGGGATGCCGAGCTGGGCGAGGATGTCCTCGCGCGTGTGCGCGTCGGCCGTCGCGGTGAGCGCGAGGCGCGGCACGCGGGGGAAGGCATCGAGCAGCGGGCGCAGCAGGCGGTAATCGGGGCGGAAATCATGCCCCCATTCGGAGACGCAATGCGCCTCGTCGATCGCGAAAAGGCCGATGGATGAGCGCTCCAGCAGGGCGCGGAACCCCTCGCCCGAGGCGCGCTCCGGGGCGACGTAAAGCAGATCGAGATCGCCCGCGACGAGCCGGTCCTGCGTCTCGCGCCAGTCCGCATCCGCCGAGGTGAGGCTCGCCGCGCGAATGCCGAGCGCGCGGGCGGAGCGCAGCTGGTCGTGCATCAAGGCGATGAGCGGCGACACGACGACGCAGGTGCCCGGCAGCGCAACGGCGGGCAGCTGATAGCAGAGCGATTTGCCCGCACCCGTGGGCATGATGGCGAGCGTGTTCTCGCCGCGCAGCACGCGCTCGACCACCTGCGCCTGCACGCCCCGGAAGGTTTCGAAGCCGAAGATGCTTCGGAGAAGGTGAGCAGGGTCGGGGCGCATGGGGTGAGGCTATAGGGATGGCATCGGAGCGGGGGAAGGGCTTCCTCATCAGGGCAGCCCTGGCCCTCTCGTCTCGTTAAGGCGCGTGCGCGAGCAGCCGAGGTGTCACGCTTCCTGCGGCGCGGTGGTGAGGTTCAGGCCCGGCAAGCCGACCGAGCGGCGGCCGCCGAAATCGGTGCGCAGGACGATGAAGCCGCTCTTTTCCAGATGCTCCAGCATGCGGCGAATGCGGCCGGGGCTGCTGGTGCCGTAGATGTGGGCGAGGGCGTCGTCGTCCGGGCAGGGCTCATTGTCCATAGCCGCGCGGGCGATGAGGAGGAAGGGCGCGAGCAGATCGTCCGGCACTGCGCGGGCGATGTCGAGCAACTCCGCCTCTTCCTCGCGCGGGTGGCCAAAGCCCGCGAGCGCCATGGCGAAGCGGCGGCGGAAGGCCGGGAGGTCAAGCAGGGTCGGCGGGATGCGCTGCATCCGGCAACGGACGGTGAAATCCTGATAGCTGACGGCGGCGGCGCGGAACGGGGCCTCGGGGTCCTGCGCCATTTCCACGAGAATGTCGGCCAGGGCCTCCTCGTGGTCGGCGAGCGTGGGCGCGGGGCCGGCTGTGTGCGATGGCTCGGGCTGCGTGGACGAGGCGGCGATCTGCTCCATGAGGCTGGCGGCGCTCTCCGCCGGCGGCGGCGCGGGCCGGGGCGGCGGGGGCGCTTCCTCGGCGAGATCGGCGGTGAGCAGGGCGAAGAGATCCTCGGCCGGGGCCGTATCGGGCATGGGGATGAGGCCGCTCACCACCGATTTGGGCGCGGTGCGGGCGGTGCCGATGCGCACTGACAGAGGCCGGCGGCTGATGGCGGGGCCAAGGCCGAGGAAGTGGCCGCGCGCCAGATCACGAATCTGCTCGGCCTGGCGGCGCTCCATACCGAGCAGATCGGCGGCGCGCTGCATGTCGATGTCCAGGAAGGTGCGGCCCATCAGGAAGTTGGAGGCCTCGGCCGCGACATTCTTGGCGAGCTTGGCGAGGCGTTGGGTGGCGATGACCCCGGCCAGACCACGCTTACGGCCGCGGCACATGAGGTTGGTCATGGCGGCGAGCGAGATGCGACGCGCCTCCTCGCTCACATCGCCGGCGGCGGCGGGAGCGAACATCTGCGCCTCGTCCACCACGACGAGCGCGGGATACCATTGCTCGCGCGGCGCATCGAACAGGGCGTTGAGGAAGATCGCGGCGCACTTCATCTGCGCGTCGATCTCCAGCCCGTCGAGCGCGAGCACGACCGAGGCGCGATGCTTGCGGATGCGCGCGGCAAGCTGGCCGATCTCGTGGCTGCCATAGGAGCCCGCATCGACCACGACATGGCCGAACGGCTCGGCAAGCGTCACGAAATCGCCCTCGGGATCGATGACGACCTGCTGCACCAGCGGAGCGCTTTCCTCCAGCAGGCGGCGCAGCAGGTGCGATTTGCCCGAGCCGCTATTGCCCTGCACGAGCAGGCGAGTCGCGAGCAGTTCTTCTACATCTATGGTCACCGGCGCGCCGCCGGGCTCGTTTCCGATGATGATGGATGTGGTCACCCGGTTGCTCTTACCGCCGAGCGGCGGGGGGGCAAGAGGGGCAGGGCTTTTTGCGACCGACGCGTGCCCGCGGGACCGCGCTGAAGGTCTGGACGGCGGCCGAGGGCCTGCGTAACGTCGCCATGACGATCGACCGGGGGCGGGCGATTGCGGCGGGGCTGACAGAGCGGGCGACACGAGGCGCCGGAAAAGGCTGCGGATATTTAGCGGAAATATTTCCGGTTTCTGGTTGACGCGCGTCGCAAATCTTCTAGCTCCCACAAGTCAACAAGGGGGATAGGGGAGCCATGCGGTCCATTCCGTTGCGGCAACTGTGGTTTCAGGTGCTGATCGCGACTTTGGCGGGCGTGGCGCTTGGCCATTGGGCGCCCTCGCTTGGCGCATCGCTCAAGCCGCTGGGCGACGGGTTCATCGCGCTTATCCGCATGATGATCGCGCCGGTCATCTTCTGCACCGTGGTTCATGGCATCGCCAGCGCGCGGGACATGAAGTCGGTCGGCCGGCTCGCGCTGCGCTCGCTCATCTATTTCGAGGTCGTCACGATCCTGGCGCTGGTCATCGGCCTCGTCGCGGTCAATCTGTGGCAGCCCGGCGTGGGCATGAACGTCGATCTGACGACGCTCGATACCAGCGCGGTCGACAGTTATGTCGCGACGGCGCGCGAGCAAAGCGTTGTGGGCTATCTGCTGCACATCATCCCGGCCACCTTCTTCTCGGCGTTCGTCGAGGGCGAAGTGTTGCAGGTGCTGTTCGTCTCCTGCCTGTTCGGCATGGCCGTGGCAGCCATGGGCGAGAAGGGGCGGCCGATCACGGACATGCTGGAGCATGTCTCCGCCGCTTTCTTCCGCATCATTCATTTCCTCATGTATCTCTCGCCCATCGGCGCGTTCGGCGCGATGGCGTTCACGGTCGGCAAGTTCGGCTCGGCGACGCTCGCCTCGCTGGGCGAGCTGATCCTCATGTTCTTCGCGGTCTGCCTCGTCTTCACGGTGGTGGTGCTGGGCACAGTCGCGCGGCTGGTGAACGTCAGCCTGCTGCGGCTGCTCGTCTATATGCGCGACGAGATTGTGATCGTGGCGGCGACCACCTCGACAGAGACGGTGCTGCCGCGTGTCATCGAGAAGATGGAGGGCGCGGGCTGCGACGAGCGGGTCGTCGGTTTCGTGGTCCCCGCGGGCTACAGCTTCAATCTCGATGGCACGTGCCTCTATCTCACCGTGGTCGCGGTGTTCCTCGCGCAGGCGACCAACACGCCGCTCGACCTGTGGGATCAGCTTGCCCTGCTGGCGGTGCTGCTGCTCACCTCCAAGGGCGCGGCAGGCGTCGCGGGGGCGGCGTTCGTGGTGCTGGCCGCGACACTGGGCTCGACGGGAACCATCCCCATCGCCAGCATCGCGATGATCCTCGGCATCCACCGCATTCTGGCGGAAGGGCTGACCTTCGTGAACCTGATCGGCAATTGCCTCGCGGCGGTGGTGCTGGCGACATGGGAAGGCGCGATCGACCGGGAGAAATTACGGGCGACGATCGGGCGGCGGTGATCCCGCCTTTTTGAGAGGCGATGGAACAGGGTGCGGACGCAGCGGCATCCGCACCCTGTCATGTTGCTGGATCAGGCGATGGCGGTGCGACGCGCCGTGCGACGTTTAGAGGCGCCGACAAGGCCGAGGCCCGCGATCATCATTGCCCAGGTCGCGGGCTCGGGCACGGCGCCGTTATAAGAGAGTTTCACGAGGTAGGACTGGTTCGGCCCGTCCCCATCGTCGCTGACGAGATAGATATTGCCCGCCTCGTCGAGCGTCAGGCCCTCGAACTTGCCGCCCGCGTTCATCGGATCGACCAGCGACTTGAAGCCGGAAAGGTCGAAGCTGGAGACCACGGTGCCGGTCTGCGTCACCTCGAGAATCTTGAACGAGCGACCGCTGAGGATCAGCAGATTGTCGCCGAAGGGCGTCGCCGCAAACTGGCCGTTGGAGAGCACTGCGATGTCCGACAGCCGGTTCAGGCCGAGCACGGAAGGATCGAACAGCGTGGTGACGGTGGCGGTCTCATTGACGAAATCGACGTCGGAGATCTTCCAGATCGTCTGCGACGAGGTTTCCTTGACCCCGTAATAGTCGCCGGTCACCCGGTTGAACGCGATGCCCTCAAGGCCGCTATTGCCGGCGTTGGGGCCGACGCTGACCGTGGGCGCGTCGTTATAGGCGGTGTAGGTGCGCGTGCCGGCGCTGCTGCCGATCTGGCTCAGCAGGGCGATGTCCTGATAGCGCTCCTCGGCAACGACATACTGGCCGCCGCCGACATAGGTCAGGCCTTCGGGATCGCATTGGGCGGAGCCGAGCGAGAGGCAGCCGGCCAGAACAATATTCGCGGTCTTGTTGCCCGCCAGATCATATTCGCCGAAGATGCTCGATCCGTCATTTTCTTCTTCGTCATTGGTGACCATCAGCGTGCGCGTGTCCCAATTATAGGCGATGGCGCTCGCCTCCTTGGTGTCGATGGCCTTGGCATAGCCGGTCGTATAATGATCGAGCAGGCCGGCGGCATTCGAGGACGCGGCGGAAAAGGCGAGCAGGGCAATGCCCGCGCGCAGGAATATCGTCTTCATGGTAACCCCCACTAAGTCACACTGACAGGAAACATGCCGCTCCCAGCCGGAAGCGAGCGGTGCGACTATCGTCGGCCGGCGTGACGAAATGGTTACAAAGTGGTTAATATTTGCGCGGGAAGGTCGCTCGCTTATCCGATCGACTTCGCCAGTCCCTGGCTCAGCTTCAATGCGCCGTTGAGCCGGGCCTTCGGATCGCCCCACGCCCGCTGGATGACGAGCTTGGAGTCGGGGCGCAGCTTGGCGATAGGGCCGACCTTCTGGACATAAGCGAGCAAGCCCGGAAGGTTGGGGCACTGGTCGTTGTGGAAGGAGACCAGCGCGCCGCGCGGGCCGATGTCGATCTTGGCGATGCCGGCCTTGCGGCAGTTCATCTTCACCTCGATCAGCGTCAGCAGGTTCTGCGTCGCGTCCGGCAGCGGGCCGAAGCGGTCGATCAGCTCGGCGGCGAACGCCTCGATGGCCTGCTTTTCCTCCAGCTCGTTGATGCGGCGATAGAGGCCCATGCGCAGATCGAGATCGGGCACATAATCGTCCGGGATGAGAATCGGCGCCTCGACGTTGATCTGGGGCGACCATTTCTCGGTGACGGGCGCGAGATGCGCGCCGCCCGCCTTGGCCTCCATGATCGCCTCTTCGAGCATGGACTGGTAAAGCTCGAAGCCGACTTCCTTGATGTGGCCGGACTGCTCGTCGCCCACGAGATTGCCCGCGCCGCGAATATCGAGATCGTGGCTGGCGAGCTGGAACCCGGCGCCGAGCGTGTCCAGATCGGAAAGCACTTTCAGGCGCTTTTCGGCCGTCTCGGTGGTCACGCGGCCGGCGGGCGTCGTCATATAGGCGTAGGCGCGCGTCTTGGAGCGGCCCACGCGGCCGCGCAGCTGGTAGAGCTGGGCAAGGCCGAAGCGGTCGGCGCGGTGGATGATGATCGTGTTGGCGCTCGGAATGTCGAGCCCGGATTCGACGATGGTCGTCGAGAGCAGCACGTCATATTTGCGCTCGTAGAAGGCGGACATGCGCTCCTCGACCTCGCCCGCGCCCATCTGGCCATGGGCGGAGATGAAGCGCACTTCGGGCACCTTCTCGCGCAGGAAGTCCTCCATGTCCGCCATGTCGGAAATGCGCGGGACGACGAAATAGGTCTGGCCGCCGCGATAATGCTCGCGCAGCAGCGCCTCGCGCAGCACCACATCGTCCCACGGCATGACATAGGTGCGGACCGCGAGGCGGTCGACCGGCGGCGTCTGGATGACGCTGAGTTCGCGCAGGCCACTCATCGCCATCTGCAAGGTGCGCGGGATGGGCGTGGCGGTGAGGGTGAGGACGTGGACGTCGGTCTTGAGCTGCTTAAGCCGCTCCTTGTGGGTGACGCCGAAGCGCTGTTCCTCGTCGACGATGACAAGGCCGAGCCGCTTGAATTCCAGCCCCTTGGCGAGCAGCGCGTGGGTGCCGATGACGATGTCGATCGTGCCGTCGGCCAGACCTTCCTTCGTTGCCTTCGCCTCTGCGGAGCCGACGAGACGCGAGAGGCGGCCGATGTTCAGCGGGAAGCCCCGGAAGCGCTCCTCGAAATTCAGGTGATGCTGGCGCGCGAGCAGGGTGGTGGGGCAGATGAGGACGACCTGCGCGCCGGCCATCGCCGCCACGAAGGCGGCACGCAGCGCCACCTCCGTCTTGCCGAAGCCGACATCGCCGCAGACGAGGCGGTCCATCGGCTTGCCGGCGGCGAGATCTTCCAGCACGTCGGAAATCGCGCGGTCCTGATCCTCGGTTTCCTCATAGGGGAAGCGGTCGACGAAGGCGGGGTAGCCGCTTGTTTCCGGCTCATAGGCGGGAGCGGCCTTGAGCGCGCGCATCGCGGCGGTGGCAAGCAGCTCGCCAGCGATCTCGCGGATGCGCTCCTTCATCCGCGCCTTGCGGCGCTGCCATGCCTCGCCGCCCAGGCGATCCAGCGCGACGCCTTCCTCGCCCGAGCCATAGCGCGAGAGCACGTCGATATTCTCGACCGGCACGTAGAGCTTGTCGCCGCCGGCATATTCGAGCGCGACGCAATCGTGCGGCTCCTTGCCGACCGGGATGGACGTCAGCCCCTCATAGCGGCCGATGCCGTGATCCATGTGAACGACGAGATCGCCCGGCGAGAGCGTCGCCAGTTCGGCCAGGAAGGCATCGGCGCTCTTGCGGCGCTTCTGGCGGCGCACGAGGCGGTCGCCGAGCATGTCCTGCTCGGTGAGGACCTCCATCTCGCCGGTGGCAAAGCCGTGATCGAGCGGCAGCACGGCGAGGGCGATGCGGCTGATGCCCTTGCTCTCGCCCCGATAGGTTGCGCCCTGCGCTTCCTGCCATGTGTCGACGAGGGTCAGGCCGCGGACGCCATGATCCTCCAGCAGTCCCCGCAGGCGCTCGCGCGCGCCAGCCGAATAGCTGGCGATGATGCGCTTCTTCCCCTTGCGCTGGGACTGCTCCAGATGCTTGGCGACCGCCTCATAGACATTGGCGTTCTGCGCGCGCTCGGGTGCGAAATCGCGGGCGCCGTCCACGCCGAAATCGAGCACGGTCGCGCTTTCCGGCTCGTGGAAGCTGGAGGTGATGTGGATGGGCAGCTCGGCAATCGCCGCGTCCCATTGCTCCGCCGCGAGATAGAGATGATCCGGCGGAAGCGGGCGGTAGGCGCCGGGCGAGGCCGCGGCTGCCTGCACGCGGTTCGCATGATAGTCACGGATCGCCTCGAACCGGGCTTCGGCAGCGCCGGAGACGCCGCCGTCGCGGACCCAGAGCGTGCCGTCCGGCAGATGCTCGGCAAGCGGCACGAGGCGGTCCTCGAACAGCGGCAGCCAATGCTCCATGCCGGCAAGCCGTCGCCCGTCGCTCACCGCCTGATAGAGCGGATCGCCGGTCGCCGTGGCGCCGAACAGCTCGCGGTAGCGGCTGCGGAAGCGCTTGATGCTCTCCTCGTCCAGCAGCGCCTCGGAGGCAGGCAGCAGCATGAAATGATCGACCGCGCCGGTCGTCCGCTGGTCGGCGGGGTCGAAACGGCGCAGCGTCTCGATCTCGTCGCCGAAGAAGTCGAGCCGCAGCGGGCCGGGTTCGCCCGAGGGAAACAGATCGACGATGCCGCCGCGCACGGCATATTCGCCCGCGTCATGCACCGTGTCCGTGCGGACATAGCCGTTGGACTGGAGCAGGGCGACCAGCCGGTCGATGGCAATGCGCTCGCCCGGCGCCAGCCGCGCGACCATCTGGCGGATGCGGAAGGGCGTCAGCGTCTTCTGGGTGAGCGCGTTGATCGTGGTCAGGACGAGTTGCGGCCCCCTGGGCTTGCCCTGCAGCGCGTGCAGCCCGGCGAGCCGCTCGGACGCGGCGCGCAGCGAGGGGCTGGCGCGGTCATAGGGCAGGCAGTCCCAGGCGGGGATGCGCACCACCTCCAGCTCCGGCGCGAAATAGCGCACGGTCTGCTCGATCGAATCGACCATCTGCGCATCGGGCGCGATGAAGCAGACGCGCCCTTTCGCCGCGCGCGCCAGATCGGCGAGCAGCACGGGCGTGAAGCCGTTGGGGACGCCCGAGAGCGTGAGAGGCGCCTTGGCCGAGAGGATGCGGGGGAGATCGGTCATCTGGTCTATTCGGAACTCACATCCGTTCGGGCTGAGCGAAGTCGAAGCCGTTTGCTGAGCGGAGACGGAGCATTCTCGCTTCGCTCGAAAGAAGGCTTCGACTTCGCTCAGCCCGAACGGGGTTTGCTGGGGGAGGGCGGTCTCTCACCGGGCGATCGGGATATAATCCAGCTTGCGCATGGCCTGCATCATGTCGCCCTCGAAACGGGCGGGGACCGGGGCGGTGCCGATGGCCCAGGCCATGATGTCCACGTCCTGCTCTTCCATGAGGATCTCGAACCAGTCGGCCTGTTCGCTGGTCCAGTCGCGGCCGTAGCGGTCGAAGAAGCCGCCGATCAGCAGGTCCGCTTCCTTGGTGCCGCGATGCCAGGCGCGGAAATGCATCCGGCGCAGGCGACTTTCCTCGATCATGCTCGCATTCCCTTCCTCATTGGCCCTTCCGCACAATGACAATTGGCCGGCGGGCAATTTTCGTCCCGTCGGCTGAGGCCAGAGCCGTTTTCGCAACATCGTGCTTTCACAGGAACACAAAAAGGCGATTTCCGTCGAAGCGGACAGGCTCTAGACGCCACATAGTCATGCGCCCCGACATTCTCAATCCTCTGTTCACTGAAAGCACCGCGCTCAAGGGCGTGGGCGCGGCCGTGGCCAAGCCGCTGGAGCGGCTCGGGCTCACGCGCGCGGTCGATCTCGCTTTCCACCTGCCGGTGAGCTGGATCGAGCGGCAGAAGGTGCGCCGGCTTGCGGAGGCGGAGACGGGGCGGATGGTCGGGCTGGTGCTGACCGCGCATGATTATCGCTCCTCCGGCACCGCACGCGC